>PXEJ01000140.1 GCA_003566215.1 Cyanobacteria bacterium T3Sed10_376R1m
ATGATGGGTGTATATAAGGTGGAATTACAGCCTTCAATTCATCGCGCCAAATACCTACAAGCATTTTATCATGATAAAGCGCATATAAGAGCGGGAGGTCCCAATTGTTCCTCAAAGGCCATGAATCCGTGTCAAAAGTAAAAAGAGTTTTAAATGAATAATGTTTTTCAGCATAAATATAGAGTAACTGTAATGGGGTACAATGTACATGGTATCCCTTTGAAAATCTGTAACCCTTGTCAATTAAATACTCGCCATCTGGGTCATAACTGTCCAAATTAACATCATTAATTGTTAGTTCAACAACTTCCGATGAATAATCATCAATTATCTTTCGGACTAAAAGGTTTTTATGATCATGGTTCCAGAGAAATACTTTAAAAGAGTTCCTGCCAGAGATTCTCTTAATGATATTTCCTAGACTTATAGCAAGCCAGAAATTAGTATTGTCGGCGCTTACGCCATTTACCATAAAAATAGCAATATCCAAATCTTTCATATTAATTTCAGGCCTGATAAGGGTGGACTAGATTATTAATCGCCGATAAGAATGTTTCATTTGAAATTGGTAAAGAGCTAATAACATTGAATATGTCTCAGTGATATTTTCTGGGATAGAAATAGTACCATACAATTCCTCATGTTTGTGATTGATCAAGTTATTATCGTAAAATTCCAATTCATCGGTATTTTCATTATCGCTGAATCCAACATTCTGAGCAATTAAGGCCAGATTAGTTAGATACTCTTCCCTGGATGAATCGAAATTCAACATCATAACAGGTTTTGATTGAGCCAGTCTTAGTAGAATATTATTGTAATGATACCATAATGCAAATGCTTTTTCTATTGGGATATGATTCCTTGAGTTAAGCGATAATGCAACACTCATTGGATTTCTTATTGATGCAATATAGATAGATTTCTCAAATGCCCCGTTCCAGAAATCTACTGTAAGTAAGGTTCTCGGATCTTTGAAGCCAAAGAAACCGGACTGAGTATTCGAAATGCTGGCAATTATTTCATCTCTTCTTAATTCATGATATTTATCCCAGTTGAGTTTAGAGGGTGGATTATCCCAGCTTCCACCATTATTCTGCAACAAGTCATCGTTAAGTTCAATGATTTTAGGACTTTCTCTATTCCCTTTGGGATTATACACACTTTTTTCTATAACCTTTCCTAAATAAAGTCCTTTTTGCTGAAGACTGCCTGCAAGACTGCTGGTTCCGCTCCGATGCATACCCAGAATAATAATAGCCGTTCTGTTTGTTAAACTCATAAAAAAATAAGCTGACAAGTAGAGATAAAGTTGTATAGTATGATTTCTGCGATAAAGATTTTATTATAAATTAATATTGTACATTTTTCTTAGCCTTCTTCTTTCTGGAATAAAATATATTTGAAGTAACATTTTAGAAAAAATATCTATCTTTAGGTTTTCCTTTGATTTAAAAACAATCTCTTGTTTAGGAATGAAATCTCTGTTCTTAATATTAAGAAACCCATAAACTCTTAGCATTGTTGCTGCATGATCTGCAAGCAAGTCTTGAGTTTTTAAAATTAAAATATTTGATTTTGGAAAGTAATTCATCCAACGATTGATTTGTTGGCTGTATAGTCCTCTTTCTAAATAACAAAACCTGCGAACAGGATCGTTTTTATTAACTAAGGTGAAATTATTTCTATCGTTCAGATATTTAATATTTTCAGCAAAAATTGATCGCCAAAACTTCTTCTTCTCAAATCCTCTATTTTTTTCCATTACATACTGGGACCACGCTCGTTCGATAGGGTTTCTCAATATACAAATAATCTTCATATTTTGATTATAATTGAAGATTAGTTTAGGAACAAAAGGCAAAAACATATATGCTGGAGTAGCTTCGCCAATGTTCGTAGAGTTTCCCGGGTCAGGGAAATTGCTATGATAGAGCTCTATCATTTGTTCCCGTGAAAGATGTTGAAATTTATCAGGATGGTTGAAGAAATGAACTTCCTTTCGTGTACCCATATATACCTCAGGATGTTGTGAAATAAATTTTGCAAGGGCTGAGGTACCAGCTTTTTGAGCACCAATTATTAAAAAATTAACAAGCATTCTTTTAATCAGCAGATTAATAATTAGACAATCATTATAATAATTCAACCCTGTAAGGAATTGCTTATTAATGCTTCAATCTCCTTTTTCTCATAAAAATCCCAGATTGGACCTTGCGAACTTAATAATGCATGACCTATTGTATAATATAGTTCCTTGGGATAAACAGGATTTATATTTAGAGATGATAAATCTTCTTCTAATTCGGTAGCGTAAGGAGTAATAACAGAGAGTGCCGCGCCTTGACTCTCAATTACCCTTTCATAGTAAATAATTTGATTATTTGATAATCGGCTTTTATATTCAGAAAAAAACCATTGAAGAATTTTAATCTGCCTTTTTAAAATGTTCTTTTCAATACTAACTAAAGATTTTAATTCATCAGAGAAAGCTTCACCTGCTGGTAAACGTCCACGATTTATTGGTATGTTAGTTGTTTGCCAAGATAATAATACAGATAGAGGGTTTCTTATAACAGCGTAGCAAGTATATTTATTACTAAGTTCATTAAGCAATGCGGAGAAAGATGCGTTGTGCTTGATGACTATGGTTAAGTTGTGATCAAATCTGCTATTAAATGTTAAGTTTCCAACTCCCATGCTAAGGTTTTCACGCAAGCCATTTGAGGTTAACTTGTCAGAGAAATAATTATCTGGTATTTCTTTATTGATGATTCGACTGGGGGCGAAATTCTTTTCAATTAGTGTTGTGCGTACTTGTAAGAAGAAGTTTTTCAAAACAGTATTGATGCCCGCTCTATCAATGACCTCAAGCATTTTTAGAATAGGTAATGGCTCATGCAGTGCAACAGTGTTTTTGATTTTATTCAGTAAATGACAAATAAACGTAGTCCCTGAACGTGGAATACCAGTTAGGACTATATCACGCTCTAACATTTGGAGATTATTGTTGGAAAAAAATTTTACAAATAGAAAAGTGCATTAATAAAGATCCTTTGA
>PXEJ01000419.1 GCA_003566215.1 Cyanobacteria bacterium T3Sed10_376R1m
GAAAAAAAAATAAGCTGAGAAAATCTAGTTTTTAAGGGAAGTTGGTTGTATAAAAAGAGCTTTTGAGCAAAACCTAGATCCTAAGACCTTGGATAATATGTGAAGAAACGTTAAGAATATGAAAAGAAAATAATGCGAGTTGCGATCGTTGGTGCCGGATTAGCAGGATTAGCCACAGCTATTGATTTAGTTGATGCTGGTTGCGAAGTCGAAATTTTTGAATCTCGTCCCTTTGTTGGTGGTAAGGTTGGCAGTTGGGTAGATAAGGACGGTAATCATATAGAAATGGGATTACACGTTTTCTTTGGTTGCTACTACAATTTATTCGCATTAATGGAAAAAGTAGGAGCCATTGATAACTTACGTTTAAAACAACATACCCATACCTTTATCAACGAAGGTGGCAGGGTAGGGGAACTAGATTTTCGCTTTATTACCGGCGCACCTTTCAACGGTTTAAAAGCATTTTTTACCACATCTCAGCTTTCTGCTGTTGATAAAATAGCCAATTCTTTAGCCCTTGGTACTAGCCCCATCGTCAGGGGATTACTAGATTTTGAAGGAGCCATGGGAGACATTCGCAAATTAGACAAAGTTAGTTTTGCAGACTGGTTTAGAAGCCACGGGGGCAATCAAGGAAGTCTTGATAAAATGTGGAATCCCATCGCCTATGCCTTGGGTTTTATCGATACGGAAAATATCTCTGCCCGTTGTATGTTAACTATTTTTCAGTTTTTTGCGGCTAAAACTGAGGCTTCTGTGTTGAGAATGTTGGAAGGTTCACCCCATGAGTTTTTACATGAACCGATTATCAAATATTTAGAGGCTAGGGGGGTAAAAATCCATACTCGCCGACGGGTTAGGGAAATTAGATATGAGCAAAATGGTTCAACGAAGGTAACGGGTTTATTGATTGCTGATGGGGAAAATGAGCAGTTAG
Organism: Cyanobacteria bacterium T3Sed10_376R1m; assembly: GCA_003566215.1. GTDB lineage: Bacteria > Cyanobacteriota > Cyanobacteriia > Cyanobacteriales > Cyanobacteriaceae > Cyanobacterium. The sequence goes on from PXEJ01000419.1 coordinate 941, forward strand.
TTACTGCTGATAAGTATGTGTGTGCCTGTGACGTACCGGGGATTAAAAAGTTAATTCCTGATGGTTGGCGTAAATGGTCGGAGTTTGACAATATTTATAAGTTAGATGCTGTGCCTGTGGCAACGGTACAATTACGTTTTGATGGTTGGGTGACGGAATTACACGATCAGCAAAAACGGACTCAATTAGATCAGGCTGAGGGGATTGATAATTTACTCTATACCGCCGATGCTGATTTTTCTTGTTTTTCTGATTTGGCTTTATCTAGCCCGTCTGGCTATTACAGGGAGGGCGAAGGCTCGTTGTTACAGTTGGTTTTAACTCCGGGTGATCCTTTTATTAAGGAAAGTAATGAAAATATTGCGAGTCACGTATTGGCTCAGGTTCATAAGTTGTTCCCTTCTTCTCGAGATTTGAAAATGACTTGGTCTAGTGTGGTTAAGTTGGCTCAATCTTTGTATCGGGAAGCCCCTGGAATGGATTTATATCGCCCTAGTCAAAAAACTCCTGTGGATAATTTCTTCTTAGCTGGTAGTTATACCCAACAAGATTATATTGACAGTATGGAAGGGGCGACCATTTCTGGGAAACAGGCGGCGGAGGCTGTTTTGTCTAGTAAAGCTTTTAACAATTAGGGAAGTTGCTCCATTTATCACGGGTAAAGGTTATAATTAGAAGTTGGTTATTTTTACCCTTAAATCTGTTATGCTTCCTATTGTTGCTGTTATCGGGCGCCCTAATGTGGGTAAGTCTGCGCTTGTAAATCGTATATCTGGTGAACAAGATGCTATTGTTTTTGATGAACCGGGTATTACGCGCGATCGCACTTACCGCCCCGGATTTTGGCAAGATAAGGAGTTTCAGATTGTCGATACTGGGGGTTTAGTATTTGACGATGATACAGAATTTTTACCTTTTATCCGAGAACAAGCTCAGTCAGCTTTAGCCGAAGCCGTAGCGGCTATTTTTGTTGTGGATGGACAGATGGGTTTAACCGCAGGAGATGAAGAAATTGCCTCTTGGTTAAGAACTCAAAATGTACCGACATTGTTAGCTGTGAATAAGTGTGAGTCTGAGCAACAGGGGTTAGCCCTAGCGGCGGAATTTTGGAATTTAGGACTAGGTGAACCTTTCCCCCTTTCTGCTATTCATGGCAATGGCACAGGGGATTTATTAGAAGAGTTGGTTAAACATATTCCCTCGGCAGAGGAGTATGAACAAGTAGAAGAAATTCGGGTGGCAATTATTGGTCGTCCCAATGTGGGTAAATCTAGTCTCCTCAATGCCTTGACAGGGGAAAATCGTGCGATCGTCAGTCCTATTTCTGGTACCACTAGAGATGCGATCGATATGTTAGTAGAGCGCGACGGCAAAACCTACCGCCTCATTGATACAGCAGGGGTAAGACGCAAAAAAAACGTTGACTACGGAGCAGAATTTTTTGGGATTAATAGAGCCTTTAAAGCAATTAAAAGAGCTGATGTCGTGCTATTTGTCATTGACATCCTAGACGGAGTAACCGAACAAGATTTAAAACTAGCAGGAAGAATAATAGAAGAAGGCAGAGCCGCAGTTATTGTTGCCAACAAATGGGATGCCGTAGAAAAAGATTCCCACACTATCTATGAATATCAGAAAATGCTCGATGATCGATTATTTTTCATGGATTGGGCCCAAAGAATTTTTATCTCTGCAATGACAGGAAAAAGGGTAGAACAGATTTTAGACTTGGTAGATAATGCCGCCGAAGGACACAAAAAACGAGTTAGTACCGCAGTTATTAACGAAGTTCTTGAAGATGCTGTCAAATGGCATTCTCCCCCCACCTCCAGACAAGGAAAACAGGGCAGAATTTATTATGGAACTCAAGTTACGGTTAAACCCCCTAGTATAGCCTTATTTGTTAATGATCCCAAACGCTTAGACGACGGCTATCGTCGTTACATTGAAAAACAATTCCGTCAACAATTAGGCTTCCAAGGTACTCCTTTAAGATTATTTTGGCGCGGTAAGCGTTTAAGGGAAGGGGAAAACATGGGCGCCAATAGAGCAACTAAGGTTTAATCTCTCTGTGCGTTTTTCAAACCTTGAACAGTGAACTAGATTTAATTGTTGCTAGAATATGGTGTAGAATTTTGGCAAACACAATCAAAACAAATTAACATTGCTCATGACTACAACTTTAACTCAAGCAGGGGTATCACCAGATGATTATTGCATTTTCGGTTTAGCAACTTGCTTTGTGAGAGAAGAAGGGGAAACAAAAGAAGTACAGGTTATTGAGCCGATACCTTCCGCTTATTTAGAAACTATGATTAAAGGGGTGGAAACTTCCTATAAATTTGCTTGTGCGAAAACTGTTGGAGAAGTATTTGTAGATGATAATCTGCAAAAGCCTGATAATTTTCCAGCGAATAGTCAATTTTGTGAAAACTTTGTGGAGATAATGTTAGCGGCTACCCGCACTTATAAGAATAAGCCTTCAGCCAAAGATTTTATTCCTTTGGGGGAAGAAAAAAGTGATTTTAATTATTCTGTGCAAAGAAAAAGAATTTTGAATACTGTCAAAAAAGTATCTGATGATGATAATGTTAAACAACATCCTAACACCCACAAACTTTTATAAAATTTCTAATCCATAAACTATATTTAGATTTAGGGTGATTGTTTTGTGTATTTGTCTGGAAAGATTTTAACAAAAAGATCATACCGACAAAATACTATAGTTATACTTTAGACAAAATAATTAATCTTTTCAAAATTTTCTTTCAGATTTACAAGAAACAAAAATTAAGTTAGTTGTGTCATCAAGATATATATAAGTCAAATATTCAATTTTATTTACAAAAAAAATATTTAGGTTTGAGATGTTATCTTTAAAACTTAAGCTAATTATTATTAATAATATATTTATTGCCGTTAAGAGGTTATTAAACTTAAACTTTATTAACATAATCCCAGGAGTAATATTGCAGTGAAATTCTATTCTTTCCTTCTCAGTTGCCTGACGTTTTTGTTTTTAGCGACTCCTGCCTATGCTGGAAGGCTTTTATTTTGGCGTTTTGAGTCAAATCAAAATCGACTTGTTTTTACTACGGATCAAAGTGTACAACCTACAGCTCAGTTAATTGCCAATCCTACTCGTTTGGTTATTGATTTACCCGGGACTATTTTGGGAAGACCAACGGTAAATGAAAGTTTAGGGCAGTTAATTACTAATTTAAGGGTTGGTCAGTTTGATCCTCGCACCACAAGGGTTGTAATTGAAATTGCAGAAGGTTACACGTTAGATCCTCAAAAAATTAAGATTCAAGGGGTAACACCCACCCAGTGGGCGGTAGATATACCTGAACCTCAACGTATTACCACTAGCCCTACCACTCCTCAATCTTCTAATGCCCCTAGTTCTGGAAATAATAATCCTTCACCTCCTCCTGCTACCACTAGCAGTAGTCCTAGCAGGAGATCTCCTATTCAAGTTACTCCAAGCGGTATTTTGATGGGCATTGAAGGCAATTCTCGTAATAACATTAAGATTACTCGTAGTCGCGATCGCCGTCAAATTGAGTTTGAAATTGAAGGGGTAAATATATCCAATGATTTGATTAATTCTTGGGATGTTAATCAATATGGAGTAAATAGTATTCGTTTAAGTCAAAAACGAACTTCTCCCCCAGTGGCTTTGTTAACGATGAATGTTAATGGTGATAGCCCTGATTGGCAGGGTAGCTTTAGCCGTATGGGAGGTTTGGTTTTATGGCCTCAAGGGGGTATGAGCCGGGTTGAATCTTTATCTAGTAGTAGAAATATTCCTGCGGTAAAGTCTGTTAGTAATCCTCCTAGTAATTCTACCCGTAATAATAAGGCAATTATTGAGTCTATTAATGTGGTGGATAATAAGTTGGTGATTCAAGGAAATCAACGGTTAGAGGGAGAGGGTAGTTGGAGTCAAAATGGGGTTTATCAAATTAAGATTAATAATGCTGATTTAGCCCCTAATTTTCAGAATCCCCAGCTTCTTTCTAATAGTCCTCTTTCTCGGATGCGTATTTGGCAACCAGATGGAGATACGGTTATTTTGTTGGTTCAACCCGCTTTGGGGGTAAGGGTTGAAAATTTGAGTCAACCTAATGAGAGGATGTTGAGTTTAGCCTTAAATAATAATCAGAGGTCAACGACGACGGAAATTCCTTTAGATCCTTTTAATAATACACCTTCTAATTCCGCAACTATTCCTGTGACTCCACCTCCGAGGAATGTTACGCCACCACCTCAAAATAATCCTCAAAATAAGTCTCGTCCTTTGGTGGTAATTGATCCGGGCCATGGTGGTAGAGATCCGGGGGCTGTTGGTATAAGTGGACTGCAGGAAAAGGATGTTATTTTGCCTATTTCTCAAGATGTGGCAAGGATTTTGGAACAACAGGGAATGCAGGTAAGGATGACTCGCAACAATGATACTTTTGTTAGTCTTGAGGGACGTACTAATATGGCAAATAGTATTAATGCTGATCTTTTTGTGAGTATTCATGCTAATGCTATTAGTTTGGATCGTCCGGATGTTAATGGTTTAGAAACTTATTATCATCAAACTGGTCGTAATTTGGCTGCTACTATTCATCGTAATATTTTGCAACGTCTTAATATTCGCGATCGCAGGGTGCGCCAAGCTAGATTTTATGTTTTGCGCCAATCAAGAATGCCCTCTGTGTTAGTGGAGGTAGGTTTTGTTACGGGTAGAGAGGATGCGGCTAATTTACGTAATCCCAATTTTAGAAGACAAATGGCGGAGGCAATTGCTGCGGGTATTATTGAATATTCCCGTGCTAATAATTTATAAAATTTAACTTAATTTCTTTGGGTAAAAAATTGATTATTATCAACTATGATAGGTTTATTTTACTAAAAAAAAAGTAAATTTAAGACTATTTTCCCATAAAATGAAAGGGCAATCTTAAAAATACTTGCAATTATCAGTAAAATTACTTATATTATATTAATTTTAATCCCAACAATAATTAGATTTATGACCAGTGCTTTAAGCCATAGAATTGGTGTGTTTGATAGTGGAGTAGGTGGTTTAACGGTGTTACGTCAGTTGTATCGTCAATTACCCCAAGAATCCATTTTATATTTTGGAGATACAAAACGTCTGCCCTACGGTATTCGTACCCCTGAAGAAATCTTACAATTTGTGAGGGAGATTCTCCATTGGATGAAAGAAGAACAAGTCAAGATGGTTATTATGGCTTGTAACACCAGTTCTGCTTTGGCTTTAGAGACGGTGCGATCGGAGTTTGATTTTCCTATTCTAGGGTTAATTCATCCGGGAGCAAAGGCTGCCCTTTCTCAGGGTAAAAGAATTGGGGTTATTTCCACAGTGGCAACGGCGGCGAGTAATGCTTATCGTAATGCTATTCAGGAGGTTGATTCTAGGGCAAAGGTTTGGCAGGTGGGGTGTCCTGAATTTGTGCCGTTAATTGAGCAAAATCGCATTTATGATCCTCATACAAAAAAAGTGGCTCAAGGATATTTAGAGCCTTTACTTAAGAATCGTATTGATACTTTAGTTTATGGTTGTACTCATTATCCTCATTTACACGGCTTGTTAAGGGAAATTTTGCCATCCTATGTCAAGTTAGTTGATCCTGCCTATTCAGTGGTTAGGGCTACGGAAAAGGAGTTAGAGATTATGAATTTGCGTAACCGAGAAAGTGCATTAGCTACTCGTTTTTGTGTTAGTGGTAATCCTGATGAGTTTGCTCAAGCCTCAAGAAGATGGCTTGGTTTTACTCCTTTTGTGGAGAAAATTTATTTAGAGCCTTGTTTTAGTGCGATCGCCCCTCCTCCATCTTTGAGGATTAATTCTAATGCTAATATTTATGCTCAGAGCTTAACTGCTTAAGATGTGTAGATTATCCCCGATTAATATATAATGAATGCTACCTACTATTATTCAAGCATTTTTTCCCTGATCCTAGTTTTTTCAGAATGATAATGAAAACTTTTTCTGTTTTTGACTTACCCATTCATTTAAGTGACAATTACGAAGATTGGTTAATAAATCGTATAGAAAAAAATATAGGTACTCATGTTGTCACCATGAATTCTGAAATGGCCATGATGGCTCAAGAAAATAAGGATTTAAATAATAGTATTAAAAAAGCGGATTTAGTTGTGCCTGATGGTTCTGGGGTTATAATTTATTTAAAGCGCCGAGGAAAAAAACAGAACCGTATTGCCGGAATTGAATTAGCAGAGTCCTTAATAAAAAGACTAGGTCAAAGGGGAGCAGAATATCCTATTTGTTTTTATGGTGCGTCTGTGGGAGTAACGGATAAGGCTGCACAAAAGTTTAGGCAAATTGTACCTCAAATTAATATAATCAATAATCATGGTTTTCTTAAAGAACCTGAATTATCTGCATGGTATGAAAAAATTAAAGAGGTACAACCAAAATTAATTTTAGTGGGCTTGGGAGTTCCCCGTCAAGAAATGTGGATCTGTGAACACCGTTACCTTGCCCCGAATGCAGTTTGGATTGGGGTTGGTGGAAGTTTTGATATTTGGGGAGGGGTAAAGGAAAGAGCCCCTAAGTTTTTTTGTGATAACAACCTAGAATGGTTATATCGTCTTTATCAAGAACCTTGGCGTTGGAAAAGAATGATGGTTTTACCAAGATTTTTGTTGAAGTCACTATTTTAATCAAAGTTCCACATAAATAAATTATCGTCAAGGTGTTTAGTTACTTCCTTACCTATACTATCGATTTTAATTATGTCTTCTGGGGTTAGTTCTATTTCTCCTGCTTGGGCGTTTTCTCTGACTTGCTCTACATTTCTAGCACCCACAATGGCATTGGTTTTCGGTTGTCTAATTAGCCATGCGATCGCAATTTGTCCTATCGTGCAATGGTACTTAATAGCAATAGGTTCTAACAAACTTAACGCATTTTTAACCCTTTCCCAATGGGGGGGTTGAAATAAACGATGATCTTTGCGATGATCACCTTCAGCAAAAGTTGGATTATCTCCGAATTTACCTGTTAAAATACCTTGGGCAAGGGAAGAATAAGAAAGAATAGAAATATTTTGTTCTAAACAATAGGGCTGAATTTCTTTTTCCACCCCACGCCAAAAAAGAGAGTAAGGAGGCTGAATACTGACAATTTCCCCATATAATTGAGCTTCCTTTAATTGCGGTACAGAAAAATTCGACACTCCAATTGCCCTAATTTTTCCTTGTTTTTTAAGTTCATTCAAAGCCTTCATGGTTTCGGCGATGGGAGCAATTTCCGTATTCCAGCTACCTGATGGCCAGTGAATTTGATATAAGTCAATGTAGTCAGTCGCCAAATTTTGCAAAGAATTTTCACAGGCGTTAATGACATCATCATACCGAAGATGATTAGCAAAGACTTTGGTTGCATACACTGCCCTATGGCGAATATCCTTTAAGGCTTGGGCAACAATTTTCTCAGAATGACCTTGACCATAAACTTCTGCTGTGTCTATGGTGGTAATACCTAATTCTACCGCTTCTCTGATTGCTTTAATAGTTTCTTTATCTTCAATACCAGCCCATCTTGCTTTACCAGCTTGCCATGTACCCATGATGATAGGGGTAATTTCTATATTGGTGTTACCTAATTTTCTCTTTTTCATCAAATTTTGATTTCTTAATGCTTTTATTACAGCGATTTTATCTTATGCTTACAGTTTTAGGAGCAAAGTGAAAGCATTTCAAAAGCAACGCTGTAGAAGAAATGCCAAGAGAAATAAAGAATTTACTAACAGAGCAAATAAACATACTTTGTAGATCAGATTTGGTATTATTTGTAAAAGTTTTTAAGTTATAACTCTCAAGCCTTTACTCTGAAAGCTTTATCCCTCAGAACTAAAAAGAAGAATAACATCCTTAAAATTAACAAAAAAAGATAAAGTTTTATTTCATAACTCACAAAAAAAATGTTATCCATAATACGATTATCCAAATATAGGAATTTTTATCATATTTTTCAGAGGTAAAATATCAAGATGACAAGAAGAAAGACAAAAAGGGCAACAGGTTTAAGCACTCCCAAATCAAAAGTTAATATTTCTCTCACCACCGAAGCAAACGAAAAATTAATTGCTCTAGCCAAAGAAATGGGCATATCCAAGTCAGGGTTATTCGAGCAAATTTTGGTTGGTGAAATCGCCATTAACAGCGAAAATGCAGAAAAACAAATTACTTTAAACGGGGATTCAGAAGAAATAGCAATTTCTGATAATGAAACCACAACCAAAAAGCCTCAAAAGTCTGATTCAGAACCAATAACCATTAAGAATGATGCGATTGAAAAAGAAATAGAAAATCAACAAAAACATATCGCCGAATTAGAAGAACAAATTAATAAACAACGTTATTTAGTGGCTGATAAACTAAAAATAAATCAAAACCTAGAAGAAGAATTAGAATCAAAAAATACCTATATCAAAACCATTGATAAAGAATTAAAAGAGAAAAATACCCAAATAGACACCCTTGAAAAAGAATTAAAAACTAAAAAATCTTTAGAAGAAAAAACAAATACTACAGATCAAAGCACTAAAAATGATAATAAAATACAAGAATATAAAAATCAAATTAGTGAACTCAATAAAATCATTGATCAAATAAAAGAAGAGTTAAGTCAAACAAAATCAAGTTTAGAAATAACTAAACAAAGTAATAATAATAATTTGAAAGAAGAATTAGCCACCTTACAGCAACTCATTAAAGAAAAAGATCAACAAGTAGAAAATCTAAAAGAAACTTATAATAGCTTTGCCCAAGAAATAGAAGCTCAAAAAGTAGAAATTGACTACTACCGTAATCAAGTAGCAACTAAAGAACAAGAAAAAATTGCTATTAGTCAACAAATAGCTCATCAACAAAATAGTATCAGTCAAAATTTAACTAAAGAAAATAATCAACAAAAAATATTAATTAATAGTTTAAATAAACGGATTGCTGAACTAGAAACTGTCGCTAATATTGGGGAAAAAGTTCTTAATAAATGGCGCAACAAAATGAACTATTAATCATTGAATTTTGCTTGGATTTAAAATGAGTGAAGAAATAGTTTTATTGGCGAATGAGTGGGAGACAAGAAAGTTAGGGGAAAAAATAGCCCAGAGTTTAAGCCCGAATAGTGTTATTTTATTGCGCGGAAATTTAGGAGCGGGTAAAACTACCTTTATTCAAGGAATTGGGGCTGGTTTGGGTATTAAAGATGCGATCGCATCTCCCACTTTTACCCTCATTAATGAGTATTTAGAAGGGCGTTTGCCCCTTTATCATATTGATTTATATCGACTAAACAGCCAAGAAATAAAACAACTACACTTAGAAAGTTATTGGGAAGGTATAGAAGTTGAGGCGGGAATAACGGCTATCGAGTGGTCAGAATTATTACCAAATTTACCTTCAAATTATCTACAAATAGAATTAATCATCAAAGATAATACTAGACAAGCAAAAATAACATCCCAAGATTCATCTCCCTAATATTACTACTTTTTGAACAAACCCTAATTGTTTTCGTATATCATAAAAAGAGACAATGTTGGTAAATAATTTGACAGTTTTTTAGATATGACAAACCAGCCCGATAAAATAATTATATTCGATACTACCTTACGTGACGGAGAACAATCTCCCGGGGCAAGTTTAAACCCAGAAGAAAAATTAAATATTGCCCGTGCCTTAGCTAAATTAGGAGTTGATGTTATCGAGGCTGGTTTTCCCCACGCCAGTCAGGGAGACTTTGAAGCAGTGCAAAAAATTGCCGAAATTGTGGGGATTCAAGGAGGACCAACTATTTGCGGTTTAGCAAGGGCAACTAAACAAGATATAAAAAGTGCAGGAGAAGCCCTTAAACCAGCCTTCAATAAAAGAATACATACTTTTCTGGCAACTTCTGACATACACCTAGAACATAAACTTAAAAAAACTAGGGAAGATGTGTTACAGATTGTTCCTGAAATGGTTGCCTATGCCAAAACTTTTACCGATGATGTGGAGTTTTCCCCTGAAGATGCTGGCCGTAGTGACCCAGAATTTTTGTATCAAGTGCTAGAAAGTGCGATTAAAGCGGGGGCAACCACGGTAAATATTCCAGACACCGTAGGTTATACCACTCCGGGAGAATATGGTGCATTAATCAAAGGAATTAAAGATAATGTGCCTAATATTGACCAAGCGATAATTTCTGTTCATGGTCATAATGATTTAGGATTGGCAGTAGCGAATTTCCTCGAAGCTGTCAAAAATGGAGCTAGACAGTTAGAATGTACCATTAACGGTATCGGCGAAAGAGCTGGAAATGCGGCTCTTGAGGAGTTGGTTATGGCTCTTCATGTACGTCGTCAATACTATAACCCATTTTTGGGCAGACCACCAGAGTCCGTTGAACCGTTAACAAATATTGATACTAAACAAATTTATAAAACATCCCGTTTAGTTTCTAATCTAACTGGGATGATGGTACAACCAAATAAAGCAATTGTGGGTGCCAATGCTTTCTCCCATGAGTCAGGGATTCACCAAGACGGGGTACTAAAAAACCGTCTTACTTACGAAATTATGGATGCTGAATCTATTGGGTTGACCACTAATCAAATTGTTTTAGGTAAGCTTTCAGGGCGCAATGCTTTCCGTAGCCGTTTACAAGAATTAGGTTTTGATTTGTCAGAAAATGAGCTCAATAAAGCCTTTTTGCGTTTTAAAGAAGTTGCTGATAAAAAACGGGAAATTACTGATTGGGATTTAGAAGCCATTGTTAATGATGAAATTCAACAGCCCCCTGAACTTTTCCGTCTTGAGTTAGTACAAGTGTCCTGTGGTGATCATTCTTCTCCCACGGCAACTATTACCCTCAGAAACCCTGATGGTAAAGAGTTGAGTGATGCTGCTATCGGCACAGGGCCTGTAGATGCGGTTTATAAGGCCATTAATCGGGTGGTGAATATTCCTAATGAGTTAACGGAATATTCTGTTAAGTCGGTGACGGCGGGGATTGATGCTATGGGTGAGGTGACAATTCGTCTTAAACATCAAGGGCGTACCTATTCTGGTTATGCAGCTAATACGGATGTAATTGTTGCTTCTGCCCGTGCCTATATTAGTGCTTTGAATCGTCTTTATGCCACTTTAAATTCGAGGGATTTGGTTAATCGCTAAATGTTAGATAAATAGACCCTTTTACCCATTCTCTATGAGCGATAATAACTAAGATGTTATCTTGAAATCAGGTTAGCTATGAAGGAGAATGGGGGCATTAGAATCAACTTTCCATAGTTCTTCTAGGCGATTGGCTGGGATAGTGAGATATAAAATATCATTTTCTTGTAAGTCTATTTCTAGTAATTCCCAACCGTGGACATTTTTATTTTTTCTACTCACATATAGGGGAACAAAATCAGCTTTGGTGGCAATATGCTTAATTGTTTGGTGACAGAAGGGGTGGTTGGGGGTTATCATAGTTGCGATCGCAACCCACAACAAGTCTTGAGTCATGCCATTACCTAGAATACGTCCTCCCAAGGCGGCGGCGGCAAAGGAATGGGTTGCCAATTCGGCGGGGGATAAGACGGTTTCAAATTGAAAGACATCTTGTACCGATTGGGCAAATTGACTCTCTTGCACCCTTAGGGTTACGGGCAGATTAGGGGCTAAGGCTTTGACTGTTAAAGCTATTTCTACGTTTAACATATCATTACTGGTAACCACCAAAAGGGCGATCGCACTTTTTACATTAGCGGTTTTGAGGGTATCGGGCAAACTACCATCTTCGACTATAACGGGTATGCCCAAAGAGCGCACTGAGTGCAAAAATTTATTATTATGATCAGACTCAATTACTACTATCTCTTGTCCTTGCCCATGTAATTCCTTTGCAATTTCAACTCCTACATTGCCTAAACCACAGACGATGTAATGATTTTTACTAGGTACTCTTGCCACATCCCAAGACTGTTTTAAGCGACTACCCAAAACAAAGTCATTAATCAGAGCATAACAAATACCGATAATACCAGCACCAACAATCATCATAATTGCCGTAAAAACCTTAATAATATCCGGGGCATTTTCTGCTACCTCCTCTTTACCCCCAGCCCCTGTAATCATCCCTACACTAAAGTAAAGGGCATCTACGAGGGAAATATCCCAGTTAACGAATACATAGGTAAAAGTGGCAAGGAAAATTAAGGACAGTAAAATAAGGCTAATGAGAATAACTGGACGTGCATATTGTTTATATTTACGGATATTAAATAAAACTTTGAACCATTTAAACATTGCTAAACGGCGTTTATCTTTGATAGTTGCTTTAGTGGCAACGATCAAATGATCTCCTATATTTAAGGTTTTTCCCTCCACTACCCCTGAGACTAAATCCATTTCTCCTTGTTTTGGCAAAAAATAGATCA
>PXEJ01000045.1 GCA_003566215.1 Cyanobacteria bacterium T3Sed10_376R1m
ACGGGTATCTACTACACCCCCTACTGATACCTGAGTGCGATCGCATATCCCTGCCAACTCTAACATAATATCATCGGCGTGTTCCATATTCTCGAGGGTTAAAATACCGTCGGTTTTATCTAAAAATGCCTCAACCTCAGCATCACTCATCCCATTAGCCTTATCCACATCAAATCCGGGTAGGTGGGCAATATCCTCTCGAATGGTCGCACGGTAAGCTTCCCAATTAGCAATACCCACTCCAAAAGTAATTTTGACATGGTGAATTTCTGCAAAACTTTGGGCTGCTACGGCGGCGGCGGCTGTTAATAGTCCGGGGGTAGCACCACATCCTGTTAAATAGGCAATTCTGGCGTTTTCCAACTCCGTTTGTAAGGTTAACAGTTGCTCTACCGCACTGGTTCGTTTGAGGGCATCTACTAATACCCCATGCCATCCGGCTTTAATAAATTGACGGGTAACATCCGCCATGAAAGTATTGGGAAGATTTGGTAAAGCTAAAAAGTAACCATCTACATCTGCCTTGGTGATTAAATCTTGAATACTATTCTCACTAACTACTCCATCTTCAGGGAGATGACCAATAGAGCCTTTTTCATGGTAAACTTTTATTAAATTATCAGGGTTTAATCCTTGACTGTTGTAGGCAAATCCGTGGCGATCGGCAACAGCCACTAAAGACATTTCTGATTTAGGTTGCAGAATCCTTGCTGCGGCTTGTCCTAAACCACCAAAACCTAATAAACCGACTCTAATCTTCTTTTCACTCATAATAATCTCTAACTTTACAAACTCAACCCTTAATCATAGTATTTTCTGCTCCATTTGTCATAGCAAAATGAGAGGGGAACTTTCTCTAATTTCTAAGCAACTATTTTTTTGAGGGAACTTTTTCATCTTTTTTGTAAATAGATGTAACACAAGTGTTAAGTTTTTTCAAAAACTAAGGGTAGTATGTACTAATTAGCCATCCCCTTTGGTAAACTTGTTTACAATTCTTGATAAAAAAAAGAGCCAATTAATAGTATAAATTACTTGTCAAGGTGCTAAAACCAAGATCGTTTAAAAATATCTTTATACCTCAACAATAAAGTAGAGAAATTGTCTCTAATCTTTATTTAGTAAGGGTTTTGTTTTTGTGAAATCCTGCAAATAGCAAGATACTTTAGATTAGTCTAGGGCTAGTTTATTAGATTCTTGTTACTAATATGTAAAGTTTTGTTACAAAACTTAAAAAATCAACCCATCAATATAGGAGGACAATAAATGTCTTTAGAAAGAAGTGCTAATTTAGGGTTAAGTTTTTACGAAGAAAATTTAATTGTAGAAAGAAAGCCTAATGATTCTGATGAGCGTATTAACCAAATTATTAACGCTGTCTATCGTCAAGTTTTGGGTAACTCTTACGTTATGAAAAGTGAGCGGGTAATTAATGCTGAATCCCGTTTCCGTAATGGGCAATTAACCGTACGTAATTTAGTCCGTGCGATCGCAAATTCAGATTTATATCGACGTCGTTTTTTTGAAAACTGCCCTCGTTATCGTTTTACTGAGTTAAACTTCAAACATCTTTTGGGACGTACCCCTGAAAACCAAGATGAGATGAGATTCCATAGTGATATTCTTGATAACTACGGTTATGAAGCCGACATCGATGCTTATGTTGATAGTGAAGAGTATTCCGAAGCTTTTGGGGACAATATCGTACCTTACTATCGTGGTTACAAAACTAAAAATAACCGTACCATGGTTGAGTTTACCCATACTTTTGCCATGTTACGTGGTGTAGCTAGTAGCGATTATGGAGCTAATTTAAATTCTCCCGTTATTCATAAAAATGTATTAACCCAAACTCCCTTATCCATTATTCCACCTTCTGGTGGCTCTGCTGGTAATGGTTGGGCATTCCAAGATACTCCCTTAGACTCTGCCACCCGTCAGGGCGTGGGTGCTGATGATGATGGTCAAATCTTCCGTGTAGAAGTTACTGGCTATCGCTCAAAAACTGTTAACCGGGTTTCTAAATTCCGTCGTCCTAATAAGGTTCACATGGTTTCTTATAATCAGCTTTCTGAACTATATCAAAGAGTTCATAAACAAGGTGCTGCGATCGCATCTATCACACCAATCAACTAGGTTATCAAACCACGGATAATTGATAATTGATAATGGGTAATTATTGATTATTGATTATCTCTTTACCACCCTTTCCCCCAATACTTTCATTGTAATTCAAGCCCACTTAAATTTTAATGACCTGATCAAATGGGAACCTCAAAAAAGGAGAAAAAAATAACTCAAGCAATAGCTATCAGTAAGTTACAGACATGGATAAAAAGTAAACATCTAATCTGTAGCGGTAGCTTTTTTATTCTCGAAACTGTCGAATATTCAATGATAGAAAGGTTTGAAACATTTATCAGGGTATTGGGGGGAACATTAATTAACGTTGACTCAACCAAGAGAGTTTTTATCGGTAAACACCGCCAAGTAATCCTTTACCAAGCAAAGGCAAGTCTTCACACCCCTCACCATGATTTAAAAGACTATTGGAAAGAAAACGGCGGTAACTATACTTATTTTGACGAGCGCCAAGGTTTTGGCGGGGAAACCTCTACTTTTTCCCAAAGTTGCTCAATATATTGAAAAGCATCTTGAGAAGACAACTTGCCGTTAGTATGCAAACCAGAGATATAACCTAATCGGTGGGTAAATTCTTGTAAATTAGAATTAAAAATAAACCCGTCCAAATAATCTTGTCCACGATAAGCAGATTTTGGACAAAGAAACTCGTTTTTGGCATTTTTTCTTTTGTTATCCATAATTTACTTGACCTCCACGGCAATAGTGTTTTAAAGTTAAGCTCTTGTTAACCAAACCTTAACCTACATTTAATCTTATGTTAACGCAAAATTAAGCATCATTAAATGGGTATAGATCAAAACTTAATTAACCTGAGTTAGAAATAAAATTTTTGATGTTGTAAAGGTGTCAGGTGTTAGAGATAAAACATCCAGAATATGCACAGAACCTTCTTGATGGTTA
>PXEJ01000095.1 GCA_003566215.1 Cyanobacteria bacterium T3Sed10_376R1m
AAACATTTATCACCAATACAAATCTACCAGAGTTGGTTAATTACTTTCAAAAATTAGGTTATACCTATGTAACTTTAGACTTAGAAGGTTATCGCAGTGGTAAGTTAAACCAAAATATTGAAACATATTCACCCCCAGTAAAAATTTTAAGCAAATCATCATCTTGACTGTGATGAAAAGTCAGTCCTATCATATCTTTCATCACTCATAAAAAAGTTATATCTAATTTCATAGGATTAATTTAAAAAGAAATGTTAAAAAAAGTAACAATTATGACATCATGATTGACAAGATAAACGTTACTATGCTTATAGATTGATTTTTTACAGTTAATCTATAAATTGTCAGTGAATGAGGAGTGAAATTATGGAAACCAAAACAAATTTGAGTTTAGAACAGCAATTCAAGTTAGAAGTTTTAAAGGATCAAGTTAAAGCCTTGTCTCAGGAACAAGCACAAAGTTATTTAATTGAAGTTTTTCGTCAAATGATGGTTAAGGATAATGTGGTAAAACAATTGATGCGCAATGCTTAATATGGGGTGTCGGCTGGTA
Organism: Cyanobacteria bacterium T3Sed10_376R1m; assembly: GCA_003566215.1. Lineage (GTDB taxonomy): Bacteria > Cyanobacteriota > Cyanobacteriia > Cyanobacteriales > Cyanobacteriaceae > Cyanobacterium. The sequence goes on from PXEJ01000095.1 coordinate 554, forward strand.
AAGGGCGTAGCATACTACGTCCATACAGGTATTAGGTTAAAGAATTTATACAAAATATCTCTTTATCTATTTCCTTATTTTTAATTCTTTGATTGAATAATCAATATTAAGGAAAATTAAACCCCAAACCTGTTAACTGATAGCCCAAATTCAATCTTCTCATGTCGAACTGAGGTGAACCTACTTGATGATATACTCAAGGGCAAACGGTAGTAAAAATATCTCATGTTAGCAGTTGCAATTCTTGCCGCAGGCAAGGGAACTAGAATGAAATCCAAACTTCCTAAAGTATTACACCCCTTAGGAAGTAAAAGTCTTGTAGAACGTGCGATCGCATCTTGTAATTCAGTCAAACCCGATCGCACCTTAATAATTATCGGCTATGAAGGGGAAACCATCAAAAAAGCCCTTTCCCACCTGGACAATGTCGAATTTGTCGAACAAAAAGAACAACTAGGCACAGGTCATGCCATCCAACAACTAATAGAACCATTAAAAGACTTTTCAGGGCACCTATTAGTATTAAACGGCGATGTACCCCTATTACGGTCAGAAACAGTAGAACAATTGATCTCTACCCATCAAAAAAACGGTAACCAAGCCACCCTTTTAACCGCCAACCTATCCAATCCCAAAGGTTACGGTAGAGTATTTTGCGACAATAAAAACCTAGTAACTCAAATTATAGAAGATCGAGATTGTAGCAGCGCCCAAAAACAAAACCACCGAGTCAACGCAGGGGTATATTGTTTTGAATGGGATTCCCTCAAAGAAGTTTTGCCCAAACTTACCACCAACAACGATCAAAAAGAATACTACTTAACAGAAGTAGTGGACTTCCTTAACCCTGTTATGGCAACAGATGTAGATGATTCCCTCGAAATTAATGGGATCAATGATCGCCGTCAATTAGCACTCGCCCATGACATCCTTCAGGCAAGGGTAAAAGAGGCTTGGATGATGGCTGGTGTCACCATGATTGACCCTGACAGTATCACCATAGAAGATACCGTGCAAATTAGCCCAGACGTGGTTATTGAGCCTCAAACCCACCTTAGGGGGAACACTGTTATCGGTACAGGGTGTCATATCGGACCAGGTACATTTATAGAAAATAGTCATTTAGCCGAAAACGTTAAAGTTTTTTACTCTGTGATTGTCGATAGTACCATCGCCTCTAACAGCAAGATAGGACCTTACACCCATTTACGAGGAGAAGCCAAAATTGGCGAAAATTGTCGAGTAGGTAACTTCGTAGAAGTGAAAAAAAGCACCATGGGCAATAAAACCAACGTGGCTCATTTATCCTATATCGGTGATGCTACCCTCGGTAATCAAGTTAATGTCGGTGCGGGTACAATCACTGCTAACTATGACGGAGTCAATAAACATCCTACTATAATTGGCGATCGCACGAAAACAGGTTCAAACAGTGTTTTTGTCGCTCCCGTCACCATCGGAGAAAACGCAACCATTGGAGCTGGTTCAGTAATTACCCACGATGTACCCGATCAAGCCCTTGCCATTGCCCGGGGGAAACAACGGAATATTGAAAATTGGAACAACAAATAGAATTTAGGTACAAATCACAGGGAAATGGTGGAAAAATTAACCATCAATACCTCAATGGTCAATGACCTATATTGTGCTAAAATATACCTAATTTCATGACTAAAAATCCCTATGACATCCATCCAAGAACGCATTATTCCCACCAACTTAACCAGTGAAATGTCAAACTCTTACCTAGAGTACGCCATGAGCGTAATTGTCGGAAGAGCTTTGCCAGATGCGAGGGATGGCCTAAAACCAGTTCATCGCCGTATTCTATTCGCCATGTATGAACTAGGATTAATCCCTGAGCGCCCTTTTCGTAAATGTGCAAGGGTTGTGGGGGAAGTTTTAGGTAAATACCACCCCCACGGTGATACGGCGGTGTATGATGCTTTGGTGAGGATGGCTCAGGATTTTTCCATGCGCAACCCCCTAATTAACGGTCACGGTAATTTCGGTAGTGTGGATAACGATCCCCCCGCCGCTATGCGTTATACAGAATGTCGTTTACAGTCTTTGGCGACTAATGGGCTGTTGAGGGATATTGAAGCAGAAACCGTTGATTTTATTGATAACTTCGACGGTTCACAACAAGAACCCGTGGTTTTACCCGCAAGGATACCCCAACTACTTCTCAACGGGGCGACGGGTATTGCAGTGGGTATGGCTACCAATATTCCTCCCCACAACCTCGAAGAATTGATCAACGGTACGATCGCCATGATCCACAATCCTGAGATTACCGATTTAGAATTAATGCAGTATATCCCCGGTCCTGATTTTCCCACAGGGGCGCAAATTTTGGGCAGACAGGGCATCAAAGAAGCTTACACCACCGGCAGAGGTTCTGTTACCATGCGTGGGGTGGCTACCATCGAAACTATTTCCCAAAAAGGCAGACAGGATAAGGAAGCAATTATC
>PXEJ01000107.1 GCA_003566215.1 Cyanobacteria bacterium T3Sed10_376R1m
ATATAAAGTCAAAATACAAGAATCATCGAGGGAAAACGTTGAGTCGAAATTATTTATTTACCTCCGAGTCTGTTACAGAAGGACATCCAGATAAAATTTGTGATCAAATTTCAGATACTATCCTAGACGCTTTGTTAACAGAAGACCAATATAGTCGAGTAGCGGCAGAAGTTGTAGTCAACACTGGGTTAGTTCTAATCACAGGGGAAATTTCTTCCAAAGCCCAAGTAAATTATATTGATTTAGCTCGAAAAAAAATAGCCGATATTGGTTATACCGATGCTAGTAACGGTTTCTGTGCTAACAGTTGTGCTGTGTTAGTCGCCTTAGATGAACAATCAGCAGACATCGCCCAAGGAGTTGACAAAGCCCAAGAACAAAGGGAACACTTAAGCGATGATGAGTTAGATAAAATTGGAGCCGGAGACCAAGGTTTAATGTTTGGGTTTGCCTGTGATGAAACCCCCGAATTGATGCCTTTACCCATTAGTTTAGCCCATAGGATGTCCAGACGTTTGGCGTTGGTCAGAAAATCGGGAGAGTTGCCCTATTTAGGACCAGATGGCAAAACTCAAGTTACTATTGCCTATGAAAATGATCGTCCTGTGGGTATTGACACTATTTTGATTTCTACTCAACATCAAGAAGTCATTGCTAACATTAGTGATAACGCTAAAATTCAGAAGATGTTAAGGGAGGCAATCCAAGAAACTGTTGTTAATCCTGTATTTCATGATTTAGACATCAAACCATCGGATAAAACTCGTTTTTTGCTTAACCCTACAGGTAAGTTTGTGATTGGTGGGCCCCAAGGGGATTCTGGCTTAACTGGTCGTAAAATTATTATTGATACCTATGGTGGTTATTCTCGTCATGGAGGGGGGGCTTTTTCGGGAAAAGATCCCACAAAAGTCGATCGCAGTGCCTCCTACGCCTGTCGCTATGTCGCTAAAAATATCGTTGCGGCTGGATTGGCTTCTAAATGTGAAGTACAAGTTAGCTATGCGATCGGGGTTGCTCAACCTGTTAGTATTTTTATAGAAACTTTTGGCAGTTCCACTGTGCCTGAGGAAAAGCTATTACCTCTAGTCAAAGCCCATTTTGATTTACGCCCTGCAGGTATTATTCAAATGTTTAATTTGTGTTCCCTTCCTGCCCAAAGGGGAGGACGTTTTTATCAAGATGTCGCAGCCTATGGTCATTTTGGGAGAACTGATTTAGATTTACCTTGGGAAAAAACTGATAAAGCTTCATTACTTAAACAAGAATTAGGCCTATAAAAAAATAAGAATTATACTGGGTGCAAAATCTGCACCTTTGTCTTATTAGTCAACCTGAATTAATTTATTTTTATCCTTGATTCTAGGAGGATTTTGTTGAGGATGAAAATTTTGATATTGTACCTTTAAATCGCCCAAATTAATAATCATATTTGTCTTGACAAAAGGTTCTTTTTCTGTATCAAAATTAGGTACATAAAGATAGGTAATTCGAGGTACATTAAAGTGAAATCTAATTAAGTTAGCACCCTCCATTCTACCGATCGCACGACTGGCACAACCCTCATATAATCTTAATAGAGTTGGTAGTGTATCTAATACAGAAATATGGACTAAATAACTTTTTTCAAATACTTTGCCCACAGAACAATTTTGAGACATTTGCTTGATTAAATCTAAATTTCTCAGACTAATCAACATTTCATCAGCCAAAAAACAAGTCGCTTGATAATTTCCAAATAAATCCTTTATATCCGCCTTTAATTTAGGTTCTAATTGTCTAATGGTCGGGCGGTGATCAAAACGACTTAGAGCTAAATATAATAATATATCTTGGCGGCGGCGATCGCTAATTGCCTCCCATTCTTCTTCCTTGGTTACCTGCAATACCACCCTAAAAGCCCGTTTAAATGAGCCAAATTCTTCCTTGATTGCTCCTTCTTGACTAATTTCACCTTTGATGGGCAATCGACCCCTTTGAGCATAAAAATCCATGAGAGGAGTTAATAATTCTTGATAATCTTCAAACTTTTTCAAGGGTGATAAAATACGAGGAGATTTGACCCGAGAATGAAAACGAGAAGCTCGAAAACTATTTGCTTTGGCAGAATTTCTAAAAACAAAATAAACCCCTAAACCCGCAGGAATTGCTTCTGTTTTTAACACTTGTTCAATGTAAATTTTTAACTCTTCTTGTTGGTAGTATTTTTGAAAGGTATTTCTTTGGGTAATGATACCATCACCATAAGCGATAAAACCCTGATTGCGATCGTCAATCAACACCTGAGCAGAGACAATTAAAATATCCTTAGTTAACTCCCATGCCTTGACCAAAGATTCTCTTCTTTCCTGTAAATTTTCAATAACATTGATAACATAACCAAGATTAACAATATCTGCTTTTTGCAAAGGATTATTAGCTTGATAATAAGGATCCCATCCTGCACTAATAAAACCTTTTTCTATCATTCTTTGTACATCTCCCCCATGACCACAACCGTAGTCAAAAAACGTAGATTTTAGCGTAAATAAATTAGCTTCTAAAGCTAGTCTAACGGGGCGAGATAATCTATTACGAACAATAGCTGCACGGTAACGATCAATTTTTAATAACTCTTCTGGAGATTGATTAATCTCACAAATTAAATTATGATTTACAAAACTCAAACAATGATCTCTTAATAATTGTTGCCATTCTTTTTGTGTGCCAATGTAACGGGAATTATCCAATAAACCTAATTCTTCTTCTATTTTAGTTAAATAGGAAAATAATTCATAATTAGGATAATCAGGGGTGACAAAAGTTTCTTTTCTATGTAAAATAGCAGGATTTTGCACAGTTTCATAACTGTAGATTTTACTGCTAGATTCTTGTAAATTAACCAAGATACTTTTTTTGATGCTCGGATGGGGATGATGGTCAAAATCAGGATAAAAAAGGTAGGATATTTTCGGTTCTTCTAAATTAAATTTAACAAGGGTAAAATCTTCTATATTGTCAATTATATTTCTCGCCATTAACTCA
>PXEJ01000096.1 GCA_003566215.1 Cyanobacteria bacterium T3Sed10_376R1m
CGATTAGAGTATGTGATAGCCGGACAATTTGATGCTCCTTCTGATGGCATTCCTCAACCTTTAGCCTCTTTGGCTAGTGTTAGCTAAGAATTTTTTTGAGAATAAGTATTGACTCATTGATTCCTTTTCTAAGGTAAAATGGGGTTGACCATATTTTAGAAAATAAAGATAAAAAATTATGACTCCTTCTTTAGCTAACTTTCTTTGGAGCTTAGTGTGGGGAACTGCTATTGTTGTAATCCCTGCTACCATTGGTTTAATTCTTGTTAGCCAAGCTGATAAAATTCGTCGCTAAATAACTCAATGGGGGTTGATGTTCAACTCCCTTTTTGTTTGTATCTGAAATTTGTCTATAGTGTGGTTTGTTTTTTAAAATTTTTAGACTATATAACGAACGATTTTAGTTAAGATAGGAAAAAGATAGCAAGAATTTTTTTTAGTAATGGTTAATTTTGGTTTTAATTCCGCTAGTATCTTAGGGATATTTTTAGCTGTGGCTGGGGGGGGGTTGTATTTACTGCGATCGCTACGACCTGAAGTGTCAAGGGATCATGACATATTTTTTGCCGCCGTGGGTTTGTTGTGTGGCGGTATTCTGCTATGGCACGGTTGGCGTCTTGATCCTATTCTACAATTTAGTCAGTTACTATTGGCAGGTTCGGCGGTTTTTTTCGCCATTGAAACTATCCGTTTGCGTGGTGCAACCAATGAACAGGCTAGGCGTAGTAATCCTTATGTGGAAGAGGATCGCCCTGTAAGTAAGGTATATAGAGCAGAATTGGCTCAGGTGGATGGCTATGGCGGCTATGAGGAAGAAGACCCAGAGGATATTCCCCGTCGTCGTCGGTTGGAAGGTTCTGCCGATCGCCCTTCTGCCCGTCGTAGTAGCTATGTAGAAGACGCACCCCGCCCTCGCAAACCTCGTCGTAGCTCCTCCCCCCCTAGTGAAGTACCCCGTGGTCGTCGTCCTTCCCCCCGCAGTGGTTATGATGAGGATTGGCAAGATACCCCAGATCATTGGGAAGATAACCCCCCTCGCCGTGGTAGTACTAGGGGCGATCGCAGACCCCCTAGAGAGGAAGATTATCGTCCTCCATCTCGTCCGGGTAGAAGGCCTCCTTCCCGTCGTCCCAAATCAGCAGAGGATATAGTTTCTAGCGTAGGGACAGAGTATGTGGATTATCAACCCATCGATGAGGAATCATTTACCCCAGAGGATTATCCCGAAAATGACAGAGATTATCCTGACACTGATAAAAATATTCCTCCTAATTCCCCAGATATTGATTATTAAATTGCTCAATTAGAATTAATTTATCCTTACTATTTCTCTACTTTTTCTAAAAGTCTCCAGAACTTTGATTAGTCCATTAAAGTTGATTTCTGTTTCTATAATTGTCGGTTTTGCTTTCATTATTGGTGGTTGCACTCCGGGCAATTTAGGCTCTATTTCTAGCTCTCTCAATAGTCGTTATAATGATGAGCAACCTGCTATTAGTGGGGATGGGCGTTGGGTAGCAATGGTTTCTAATCGTTATGGGCGTAGGGAAATTTTACTTTTTGATGTTCAACAACAATCTTTTGTTGATTTACCCGGTTTGAACCGAGAAGGTGCGATCGCAGATAGCCCTAGTCTTAGTCGTACAGGGCGTTATTTAGTTTATATTTCCAGCATACAAGGTCGTCCAGACATTTTTCTCTATGATCGAGCCACAAGACAGAGTAAACTACTAACTCAAGGTTATCGTAGCTGGTTAAGAAATCCAAAAATTAGTCCTGATGGTCGTTATGTAGTTTTTGAAACCGCCAGAAGGGGACAATGGGACATTGAAATTATCGATTTAGGTCCGAACATTGAAATAGATCAACCCGATGGAATTTTATAAATAGGTGCAAATCATGCACCCACATAAGTATCAAACCTAACACTTAAAACCAAATAAACCTAACCTAAAAACTAGGCTTCACTTTCGATTTGTAAAAAGAGTAATGCCATTACTACTGCTGGCATTACTAAACCAACGGCAGGAACTAAAATGGAAGGTAAAAAAGAAGCTGCGTATTCTCCAAGCATGATTTTTATTTTTCCTATGGTAAATTATAAAATTAACTACAAAGGATATTACAGTGAACTTTGACCAAAGTGGGTCAAATATAAAGATTCTTAACAAAAAATTATCTCAAGTCTAATCTCAAGTTAAAGTAGGCTACAAACAATCGTTTGTGAAAAAAAAAATAAGGAGATCGAATAAAAGTCCATGAGTATTAACGTAGTTCATTCTGGTGGCGATCCCCAAGTAGGAAATCTTTCTACTCCTATCAACGGATCTGGTTTTACCAAAGCCTTTATCAATGGTTTACCTGCCTACCGTAAGGGTTTATCATCCAATCGTCGTGGCTTAGAAATTGGTATGGCCCACGGTTATTTCCTTTATGGACCTTTTACTCTTTTAGGTCCTTTGAGAGATACTGACTTTGGTGCTCAATCTGGTTTATTAGCAACCATTGGTTTAGTTGCTATTTTAACAATTTGTTTATCTATTTATAGTGCAGTGGGTGTTAGTAAGCCTACAGAAACTCTCACTACTCCTGAAGTTCCTGCTGAGTTAGCTACGAAGGAAGGTTGGAGCGAATTTGCTTCTGGTTTCTTGTTAGGTGGCGCTGGTGGTGCTTTCTTTGCTTTCTTTTTATGCCAAACTTCTTATTTAGAGCCATTAATTGAAGCTGCTAAAAATGTTTGGTAATTTTTATAGATTCATAAAATAAGTTTTTCATTAACTAATGATTGGGTAGGAACACAGATTTCCTACCCTTATTTTTTTGCTAACTTGTGTAAGGGTTACTTTAAAAAATTTTCTTGATCATCTAAGTTCATAATTAATAGTCTTAAAATATCCATAATGAAGTATGATTGTAATATAAATAATCAAATTTTTCGTCTGTTTTATAGTGAAAATTTGACATAAATATAAAGCCTCAGTAAACACGTACGTATTTATTCTCTTCA
>PXEJ01000106.1 GCA_003566215.1 Cyanobacteria bacterium T3Sed10_376R1m
GCTTTCAGTCCCGCCGTAGGGCAATGAGCAAAGCGAATCGGGGGTGGTGTGGGAGCGGGGGGAGTTAATGCCCCTCGCTACCCGATTCGAGGTTCGATGGTCATGCAGACCTCCTTGAAAAAAGGTCTTCCCACTCAAATGCCTGTTCTAAATCGTGTATCGCAGGAAGACCTCTGAGAACGTTGCTAAGCGACATTATTCCGAGAAAGAAAAAGATGATTGTGTGCATACGCATTGTCTCGCGAAGTAGGAAGGATAAACGGTTCGCCTCATAAATGTGAACCCTAAGACCGACTAACAATTTGCCTGGTGAGCTTTTGAAAACCAAACCAAAAACACCGAAAATAATTAAAGGGACGATAAGTATTCCCAGAAGAGCTGAAATCATTGTAAAAACTACTAAATTGGGTAAGTCACCTCCCAAAAAAGACGAAAGAAAGACAATGAAATGCTGATAGAGTTCATATGTTGGAGCGAAAAGAATGTATAGAATGCCCAAGTTTTCGATTGCGCAACATACTCTTCGGAGCCTTACTAGCAGAGTTTATGGGACAAATCCGCGAACTATCTCTTCAGCAAAAAATACGCCTTCTGAAAGAATATACAGAAGACGACTTTAGGGATAAAGTCGTAAGGCCCTTATTTCAGCGGAAGGGGTTTAAGCACGGATCTGATTTATGCGGACGAGATGAAGCAGGTAAGGATTGCTATTTCCTGACACACGACAAGTTCGGCGAGACCACCTTAACTGCGGTTCAGACGAAGGTCGGAAATTTCAATCTTGGAGCAAAGCCAGCTCAGAATCTCATAGCGGCAATCACTCAACTGAAAACAGCGTTAGATACAAGTATATCAGTGCCGAATTCAAAGTCTAAGCTTTTTCCCAGCGATGGATAAAAGCTTCGATAGTGGCAGCGTCAGGCTCGGGCTCAGGCATCGCCCTTATTCCCATAACGTTCCCGCTAACGAGGCAAGCCTGATTCCTCACTTCCGCCGCTGTCGATCTCATCGATGATGCTTGCGGCTTGGCGGACCGAGAATTGTTTACCCACAGCGAGGAGGTCGCCGTGGGTGATGGCGCTCCATTTTCCATTGATACTGAGGCTGTGTTCCGCGAGTTCCGGGGTGGGGGTCAGGTCGTAGGCGGGGCTGAGCTTCCATTGGTTGGGCTCCGGCATGATGAAGGCATGGTTGCGCACATGGTCGTCGCGATTGCCTGCAAGCACATTAAAGACCATGCGGCGGAAGAGTTGATCGACCTCCCGTTGGTCGCGAGTGAGTGTGGAAGTGAGCCGAAAAAGCTCTTCATAGCTATTGGCATAGCGAACCGAAAGTTTGTGTGCGATGCCTGAAAGGGAGTGCAGGTGCACCGCCCCGTCAGTGCTGCGGTCAAAGCGTTGAACGAGCAGGTGAGCGTAGGCTTGATGCACGTCATCAACGCCTTCGAGTAGCCAGCGCCGGGGGCACCGTATGCCGCGGCGTTCGGCGCGTTCCAGTAATTCGTATTCACGCCGACAGAGGTCGGTTTTGCCCTGGGGCATCTCTTTACCCAGGTCGAGTTTGAGCAGGCAAGGGAGGTAACCCTCCGGGTAGTGCTGGGTGCCGATAACAAGTTGCCGGGTCTGCGGCTGCCAGCCGACACAGATTTTCGGGAAACGACCGCCGGGATTCGAGCCCGCCTCTTGCATGAGCTTGGAGCCCGGGAGTTCATTTTCAGGGAAGCGTAGCACGTCACGGGCAAAGTGCACGGCTTCGTCCAAGGTGCGGGCCTCATAGCAGTCCTCGGATTCTGCCGGGTGGTAGCTCAGGGCACCGAAGCTCCCGCCGCCTACGAGCGCGAGCCGTTTCAAAGCGGAAACGGTTGCGGGATTGATCCCGGACTCGCGCAGACGCCGATCCATGATGCTCCGCCCCCAGTAGTCGGGGAGTGCGTCGGCAAAGAGCCCGGCCAAGCCTCCCTCAAAAGGCCCTTGCAGCGTGATGACCCCTGCTTGCAAGGGCAGGTAGAAGGGCGAGAGTTCAATGCCGCCGCGTAGCCAATCGCGATCATATTGAAAGAGGATTCGGCCTGTGCTGTCGTCGAGGCGCCCCACTTTGCGTTCAAGGTAGCGGACTTCCAGTCTCATGATTTTGATCGGGCACGCTGCCGCTGCACGCTTGTGGTCTTGAGCGCATCGAGGTCATCGACGGGCGGGGGCTGGAGTAATTGTTCCAAACTCTCCACCTGATTCAGGGCATGTAGGACCGCCACGAAACGCTCCAGCGAAAGCTGGCCGGTCTGCTCGAATCGCCGATAGCTGCCTAGGGGAATGTCGGCGCGGGCCGCCGCTTCTTGCTGCGACATATTCTGCCTAAGCCGGGTGGCGCGGCAACGTTCGACGAGGTCCCGCCAAAGTTCCTTCCTCGACTTTAGTAATAACATAAGAGTATTTATCTGCAAAAAATCGCTACTAGCAAGCAAATATGAGTTTTAAAGGGGCTCAGGCAGAAAAGTCTTAATATCAGGATTTTGATCAGCTACAGTAATGTGCTCTGCTGCTGTCGATCCCCGACAGAGATGGAAAATAAAAAATAACGAGCCGGGGCGGGCGATTTGCTACAAAGGTGTTACGTAAAAGTGTCGGGCAGGTAAAATCTGGCTCATTCGTCACATGAGACTCTGTTCTAGCGTTGACGGACGTTTCAGCTTTTTCGCTATTTGGGTCGATCATAGGCAACCAAGTCTTTCGACTGGCATCCGCGCTGAAAGCGGATAACAAATCCCACCCACAGATTCATGAATACTCCCAAGAAAATGCAGCGAATTCTCGTTCTGGATGATGAGCCGGATGTCACCGAGCTGCTGGAATATAAACTAGAGCAAGAGGGGTATCGGGTGGAGGTGCTCAATGACCCGCTGGAGTTCATTTCCAGAGTGCGCAGCTTCGAGCCGGATATCATGATGCCTGAGCTCAACGGCTTGCAGCTCTGCCGGATCGCCCGCGCCGACCCCA
>PXEJ01000309.1 GCA_003566215.1 Cyanobacteria bacterium T3Sed10_376R1m
ATAGTTTCAAACTGGGACGCTAGGATTCGAACCTAGGAATGGCGCGACCAAAACGCGCTGCCTTACCGCTTGGCGACGTCCCATCGATTTCGCACATTAATTATTATAGCGAATATGTATAGGTTTTTGTCAAGGATAATTTAATTTTTTTTTAATTAGATTAATTTTGTCTCACTCAGCTGTATTACCATATAGATTGTGAATTTGGATATAGTCTTTAACTTTTGGGGTGACAATGTTTTCGTCTTGATTTTGGCGATAGGCGGTAGAAGAAACTGGGGGAAGGATAAAGTTAGCTATGGTATAGCCTCGGCTATGGGTAGTTAATTGATTATGGGTTTTTTGGTCAATTTTATAACCTTGACGGGGAATGATTAATATTTTGACTTGTTGCCATAGTTTTTCGGCTTGATACCAGCTAAATATTTGACTAGCTAAATCACTGCCAATGGTAAAGGTTAGGTCAATGTTTTCTCCCCATTTTTGTTTTGCTTTTGTGATGGTATGGATAGTCCTGCGATCGCCTATCTCCGTTGCCAATACAATGTTATTATTTAATAAATCAAGCTCCTCAATAGCCAAACCTAACATTTGAGTACGATGGTATAGGCTATTTTGATGCTCTTTGAAGGGGTTGTCAGAAGCATAGACGGCAGTTAAATCATAATTTTGATTTAAATATCGTAATATAGTTTGATGGGCAATGGTAGGGGGGTCAGCACTGGTTCCAAAAATAGCGATATTCATTTAGGAAAATTCCGTTGATAACTTTTCCCCTCGCATAGACTTATCCAATAATTCTAGAGGGTGAATTACCGAAATATGATGACCTTGTTGAGCTAAATGTTTACTAATTTGTAAAGCACAACCCGGGTTAGGAGAAGCGATTATTTTTGCGCCCGTATTAAGTAAATTACGCACTTTTTGCTCACCCAACTCATTAGCAACCTCTGGTTGCAACATATTATAAACCCCCGCACTACCACAACATAAAGCCGCATCAATGGGTTCTTTTAACTCAAGATTGGGAATAAGATTAAGTAATTTACGGGGCTGTAAACTAATTTTTTGTCCGTGTAATAAATGACAGGCATCTTGATAAACAAGGGTTAATTTTTCCTCAGTAAGGGGAAAAAGAGGTGCAATAAAATCAATTTCAGCTAAAAACTCTTGTACATCCCTAACTTTACTGACAAATTCCTTAGCTTTGGGTAAATATTCAGGGTCATCAGCTAAAATATGGGCATATTCTTTGAGGGTATGACCACAACCAGCGGCGTTGATAATAATATAATCTACCTCAGTATTAGTAAAACTATCAATCATTTGACGGGCTAAGTTTTGAGCTTGATTTTCTTGCCCTTGGTGGGCGGGGAGAGCGGCACAACATCCTTGAGATGGAGGAATTACCACTTCGCAACCGTTGGCGCTTAAAACCCTGACGGTGGCTTCGTTGACGGAGTCGAAAAATAGTTTTTGTACACAACCTAAAACTACTCCTACACGATATTTTTTAGGAGTTTGAGGGGGAATTATATAAGGATATTTTTTGTTAATAGTTTTTAAATCAACTCGGGGCAAAATTGATTCCATGGCCTCAACTTGGGGTAGAGGTTTTAAAAGTTTTAGGTTTCTAACCAGTTTTTGTAATCCTGATACTTGATATAACCACAGTAGGGGCAAAAATAAACCTAATCTTTTAGGGTAGGGAAATAGGTTAAAGATGATGAAGCGTAAAAATTTTTCCCAGAGGTTACGGGGTTGATTTCTCTCTACTTGGGGACGTGTGGCGGCGATTAATTGGTCATACTGTACCCCTGATGGACAAGTGCTAACACAAGCAAGACAACCAAGACAACTATCAAAGTGTTGGGCTGTGGCTTGATTTAAACTTGCTTCTCCTTTATTGATGGCATCCATGAGGTAAATTCTTCCCCTCGGAGAATCCATTTCTTTACCAAGAATACGATAACTAGGGCAGGTGGAAAGACAGAAACCACAATGGACACATTGATCTACTAATTCTTGTTGGGGGGGGTTTTTGTAGTCGAACCCGGGTAAGTTTTTACTACTTGTAACGGGAATTTGTGAGGGGTTGCTTACATTCATTGATGATTTTTAAAAGGTTATCAGTGGAGATGTGCTTAAATTAATTATATCGACTGATGTTTTAATTTTTTGTTAATCTAATTTTATTTGGGGTAAGTGATGTTTTTACAAGAGTTATTTTTTGTTTGCGAGGAGGCTTCTAAACAACCTGTGGCTTTTGTGGGGGGATTTGTAGCTGGAGTTTTACGTTTAGATACCAATGATGAGCCTTTATCTTCGTGGCTTAAGTCAATTAGTGATTGAAAATGGATAATGAATCTTGGTGATAAGTGCAAAGTTGATCTTATTTAATCCTTACAAATAGTAGAAGATTGATCCCACACCATGATAATCTTGAAGGTGGCAAATTTTATTATAAATTAAAGTTTACGAAAGTAAATAACACAATAAATCAGCATGGTTGCAACACAAGAAAAAACAAACGTCGGTAAAATCACCCAAGTAATTGGGCCGGTGGTTGATGCTGAATTTCCTAGCGGCAGTCTTCCCCGTATTTATAACGCTCTGCGCATTGAAGGTACTAATGAAGCAGGTCAAACTATAGCGGTTACCTGTGAGGTACAACAACTTTTAGGTGATAACCAAGTTCGTGCGGTTTCTATGACTACTACTGATGGTTTAGTAAGAGGTATGGAAATTGTTGATTTAGGTGAACCTATCAGTGTTCCTGTGGGTAAAGCTACTTTAGGTCGTATTTTTAATGTTTTAGGTGAAACCGTTGATAATAAGGGACCTGTTAACACCAGCGAAACTTCCCCCATTCACCGTAAAGCTCCTGCTTTTACTGATTTAGATACTAAGCCTACGGTATTTGAAACTGGTATTAAAGTTGTTGACTTATTAACTCCCTATCGTCAAGGGGGAAAAATCGGTTTATTCGGTGG
>PXEJ01000194.1 GCA_003566215.1 Cyanobacteria bacterium T3Sed10_376R1m
AGTCGAGCAGTACCTTTATTAATTGAACGATTAAATCATACCTGTCCCTTAATTCGTGTTAGCGCCGCCTATGCTTTGGGGCGCAATACTGATTTGTCGGCGGTACAACCCCTTATTTCTTCCCTCCAAAATGACTGGAATGGTTATGTGAGAAAGGGAGTGGTTTGGGCTTTGGGGAATAGTTGCGATCGCACTTCTTTCCAACCTTTATTAAATGCCCTCAAACATGATATTGCCGCCGTCAGATTATGGTCTGCTAGTAGTATCGCTAATATTGCTAAACTCAATTATGAAGATATAATTATCGCTATACCTATCCTGATTAAAACCCTTCGTCAAGATGCGATCGCAGCAGTGCGGAGCAATTGCGCTTGGACAGTGGGGCAGTTATGTCGAGAATTACCCTTCAACATCGTTTATAACACCGCCATCGATGCCCTTATCGAAGCATTAGTAGAAGACGAAGACTTAGGAGTAAAAGAAGATGCAAAAGCCTCCCTACTCAAATTAGGTGACCCCCGAGGGCTACAAATGATCGAAGAATTAGAGTTTGAAGGAGTTATCTAGTAATTGCTCACTATTAACCAGATTAAGGATCTTACAATAACTATTTACATCTAATAAAAAATAATTTTCATGCTGAAAAAAAAAGGCACTCTTTACGGTGTGAGTGTTGGTACAGGAGATCCAGAATTAATTACGATCAAAGGACTGAAAATATTACAAAATAGCCCCGTTATTGCCTTTCCCGCAGGAATTAAAAATAAACCGGGCATAGCCGAAACCATCATCAAAAATTATCTCCAACCTCAGCAAAAAAAAATTGCCCTTACTTTTCCTTACACCATCAACGAAAAAACATTATCCAAAGCATGGTTAACCGCCGCCCAGACTATTTATCCTCATCTAATGCAAGGAAAAGATGTTGCCTTTGCCTGTGAAGGAGACATTAGTTTTTTTAGTACCTTTACCTACCTAGCCAAAAATATCCAACAACTAAGCCCCGAAACAACCGTTATACGTATTCCGGGGGTATCATCACCCATGGTGTCCGCTTGTGCTTTAGGCATCCCTTTAACAATGCAACAGGAAAAAATAGCAATCTTACCTGCCTTTTATTCCCTAGAATCCTTAGAAAAAATTTTGAATACCGTAGAAATCGTTGTCCTGTTAAAAGTCCATTCTGTTTATACTCAGGTATGGCAACTTTTGGAAAAACTAAACTTACTTAGTTATGCCCAAATAATTGAAAAAGCTAGTTTCGTTGATCAAAAAATTTATACTGATATATCTAAATTACCAGATTTAAAATTAAGCTACTTTTCTTTAATGATTATTTCCCAACGACAATCTTAAAATTTATTTAGATATTATTTTTATACATATAATAGTTTTGATAGTGTACTAATTAATTTGTTAATAAAATGATCTAAAATCACTTGTAAATCAGTTTTAGCATAATGATTTTGAAAATAACATTATTAAAGAAATAATTTTTTTTCAATATATAAAAAATTTTACTAACATGATAAACGCAGTTTCACTTATTAAAAAAAAATCACTCCTGAGGAGATAGTAACTAAAGAAAATTAATATTATTGATAGTTTCAATAAAACTTGATATAGCTTTATAAAAGACATCAATTAGTGTTTATGCCTAAGCCTACTTACAGGGATAATAATACAAAAATAACATTATGGAGAAAAGAAAAGAAAATATTTATTCAAAGTTTATTGCTCGTTTCTGAAAAAAATAGCATAATTGATTATAATAGTTATTTAATCCTCAGTAATTAAACTGAACACAACAAATTATCAACAAAAAGTAATGGTATTAACACCAAGATTTAACTTGGGTGATATGTTAATTTGTTTTCGCGCCTTATCTGACCCCATAAGATTAGACGTAATAGAATTATTACGAAGTAATGAAATGTGTGTCGGAGATATTTGTATTGCATTGAAAATTGCACAACCAAAATTGTCTTTTCATCTGAGAGTTTTAAGAGAATCTGGATTATTGCAAACAAGACAACAAGGGCGCTGGATATATTATCGTATCAATCAGAATAAATTTCAAGCCGTGATGGAATCCTTAACGCAATACTCATGATCTTGATAAAATCAAATAAATAGTATCAAGGTTAGGGTAATTCCTAAGGATAATTTATGGCAAGTAAACAAATCGCTTTTTTAGGCTTGGGAGTAATGGGAGTACCTATGACGGTAAATCTTTCCCAAGCCAAATTAAGTGTTAAGGCATGGAATCGAACTGCTAATCGTTCAAATTTTGAGCAAATAAAAAAGTCAGGAGCTATTTTAGTTAAAACTATTGCTGAGGCGGTAGAATCAGCCGATATTATTTTCACTTGTTTGGGAGATGTTCCTGATGTGGAGGAGGTAATTTTTGGAGATAAGGGAGTGATTCACTATGCCAAGCCCCATAGTATCATTGTTGATTTTACTACTATTGGTTCTCAGGGGGCAAGGGCGATCGCCCTTAGACTTACAGAGCATAAAATAAGGTTTATGGATGCCCCGGTATCGGGAGGAGACATCGGCGCCCAAAATGGTAACTTGACTATCATGGTGGGAGGAAATAGACAAGACTTTGAAGAAATTAAACCGTATCTACAGATATTAGGTAAAAACATTACCTATTGTGGAGAAGTAGGTAGTGGTCAGGGAGTAAAATTATGTAATCAGGTACTAGCATCTTTACAGATGGTGGCACTGTGCGAAGCAATTAAATTGGCACAAGAACAAAATATAGATCCTAATCTTATTGTAGAGGTTTGTAGCACTGGGGCGGCCGGTTCATGGGCATTAACTAACCTAGCTCCCAAAATAATAGCCCAAGATTATCAACCCGGTTTTATGATCAAGCATATTCTCAAAGATTTACGGTTAGTTTTAGAAGCAATAGGGGAAAATCAAGACCAATATCAAGGAGTTAATCTGGCCCAACAGTTATTTCAACAAACGGC
>PXEJ01000280.1 GCA_003566215.1 Cyanobacteria bacterium T3Sed10_376R1m
AAAGTACAAAAAACTATCGCAAAACAAGAAAATCCAGTTGTTGAGATAGTAAAAACAGTTATTATGGCTGGTATCCTATCGTTTGGTATTCGTACTTTTGTGGCAGAAGCTAGGTATATTCCCTCTTCTTCCATGGAACCAACTTTACAAATTAATGACCGTCTAATCATCGAAAAAATAACCTACCATCTCCGTCAACCGAAAAGGGGAGAAATAATTGTATTTAATGCCACCGAGGCGCTACAGGCAGAAGGTTTTGATGATGCCTTTATCAAAAGAATTATCGGCACTCCGGGAGATGAAGTTATTGTTAGAAATGGAGAGGTGAAGGTTAATGGACAAGTTTTAAAAGAAATTTATATTAAGGAAGCCCCAGAGTATGATTTTGGTCCTGTGACTGTACCCAATAACAATTATTTAGTTTTGGGAGATAATCGTAATAATAGCTATGATTCTCACCATTGGGGCTTTGTACCCGATGAAAAAATTATTGGGCGCGCCACCGTTCGTTTTTGGCCTTTTAATCGTATTGGTGGCATTGATGAAAACCCTGTTTATGCAGACACCTTACCAGAATATTAATTTAGGTTTTGCTGAAAAAGGACTATGGTGAGGAACATTGTGCAATTTTATTCTCTCATTGTAGTATCTGTAATCTTGAAGGGAGTTAGTTTATAGACTAATCGGGATACCAAAACATTCCCTTAATCCCTTCAGGGTCTAAAATAAAACCTAAACGACGATAAAACTCTACTACTTGAGGATCCGCAAAGAGAGTAACATTACTTATATCATCACTGCGCAGTTTCTTGATCATATATCCCATAAGAACTTTTCCTAGTCCTTTGTTTTGGAAGCGAGGATGAATTACCACATCCCAAATAGTGGCATTAAAGGAATGATCTGAGGTGGCACGGGCAAAACCGATCATTGTTTGTCGTGTGCCTTTTACTTCCCATGCTGACACCACTAGATAGCTGTGTTCTAAGGCTTTTTTAACCTTGCGTAGGGGCCTTCTTGCCCACCCCACAGAGTCGCATAATTCTTCTAGTTCATATAAGTCGATTTGTTCTTGGGTACTAAAAAATATTTGAGTATTCCCAAATTTTGCTGGATCCAATTTTACCCAATCTTTGCTGTAATCGGTAGCGTTTGTGTTATTTATTTCGCTACTTGTTTTTGTAAATAGTTTTTGCAACCAAACCATGCCCGTATGGCTAGAGTTAGATGTTTATAGTTTATAATGACTTTTTTTAAGTTAGTTGACCTTTCTTAATAAAGCATTTAGAAATGATAGCACACGAACGGGGTAGGTTCGTCATGTTCTGGAAAATAAGTTATTTTCTTAATGAAAATTTTTAATCCCTAGAAATAATACTGAGATTTACTTTTTGTCCATTTTCTAAGGATTGACTGCTTCTAACGACTAATCTATCAGACTCCCTTAAACCGTTAATTACTTCAACGTTACCATTTTTTGTTGTACCGATCGCAATTATCCGTTCAATAACTTGGGGATTGTCTCCACTATCATCCAATAAAAAAACTGTATTCTCATTGGAAGATATACTCAAAGCGTTTTCGGGAATGACGATAGGGGGAGTGTCCATCTGAGCAATGGTCACCCTAGCCAAAAAACCACTACTAATTGATTGATTATTGGTATCAAGGATGATTTCTACGGGAATTTGACGCACATTAGCCTGAGCGGCGGGGGAAACAGTGCTAACGACACCGCTAAAGGTTTGGTTTGGAAATGCGTCTAATTGAACCCTTACGGGTGTACCTACGTTAAAGTTATTCAAATCCAACTCAGAAACAGATATTTCTACTTTAACTTGACTAAAATCGCCAACTCTTAATATTTCCCCTCCGGGTTGTACGAGATTACCCGGTTGAGTCAATCTTTCTAGCACTAACCCCGTGCTACTTGCTTTTACTTGTGTATAATTTAATCTTTGTCTAGCTTCGGTGATAATAGCTTGTTGGCTTTGGATTCTACCCTCAATTGCCTTTAGTGCTGATTCTCTCACCCTTACTTGGGATTGGGCAGAAGCTACATCCTGAAGGACTGTGTTTTCCTCTGTTTTGGCAACTTCTACTTCCCGAAGGGCGATCGCCCCTTCCTTATATAATTGATCTAATCTATCCGCATCGGTTTGGGCTTGTTGTAACCTCACCCTCACCGACTCCACCTGAGACTCAGCGTCATTAATTTCTGCCTTTGCCCTCATTTTCTCGGCGTTTAAGGATGCTAATTCTCCTTGCGCCCTCAAAAGGGAGCTTTTGAGGATAGTATCATCTAATCTACCGATGGTTTGTCCTGCACTGATGCTATCCCCCACATCCACCGACAGATTTAATAGTTGACCTTCCGCTTGCGATCGCAAAATAACTTCCCTTACGGGTTGAGTTGTACCTATGTATTCCCTTGGTTCTTCTAAAGACTCTCTGTTCACCCTAATCACGTCCACAGATGCTAGTCTATCTTCCCCCATGCCCCTTCTTTCCTCTTGGGCTTCGGTTTTTTGTTCTGCCATACACCCCCCCACCAATCCACAAACAAGGGCAATGGTTAATATTTTGCTAAATTGATTTAAAACCATGGGTTTCTAAGGCTACTGGGTAAATAAAGTAAACTTTTATTAAGTTAAATCCAGTTCATTCTAGCACGGTGTTTTTTGTTCTGATGAATTAATCGTAGTTTATAACTAAAAAATCAATTGAACTTTACACTAACTTTAAGAAAAAAATACGTGCATTTACGGTTATATATATTGATTGATTCGGGTAAGATGTACATATAAATAGAAAAAGAAGTCACGAATCTACTGATACTGTATTTGCCTCTTAAGTAAATAATCAGTAAAAAAAATTAACTCTCAGAGTCTAGGTTATATTCAAGAATTTATATTAAAAAAAATTAAGGTTAAAAGAGAGGAGCTAAAGCTATGTTACACAAAAACGAATC
>PXEJ01000300.1 GCA_003566215.1 Cyanobacteria bacterium T3Sed10_376R1m
CATTGAACAAAATGCCAGTGCTAAGACTAATTATCAAAAGAAAAATTTATTCCCCTACTTTAACTTTAAATTAAACTTTAATAGTAAATATCTTTATGTATTTTATGCTTTTCTCTTGTTTATATCCATTAGAAGCTTAAATAACGTCTTCCAACCAGCATCTTTTGTGATTGATAATTCCATTAATAATAACTCGGAAAATGAATTAAATCCCCAAGAAATAAATAATAATATCCCAGAAGATAAACCTACTCCGGCGGTACAAAATGCCGTAATAACTCCCCCAAAACCTGAAGAATTAAACGTTAAAATGGTAGCAAAAGAAGATTCTTGGGTAAGAATTGTGGTGGATGGAAAAACTGAATATGAAGGTATTTTAACTAAAGGTTCAGAACAAGAATGGACAGCAAAAAAAGAACTGACTATTCGGGCTGGAAATGCAGGAGGCTTATTAATTAGCGTCAATGAAAATGCACCCAAACAAATTGGAGAATCTGGACAAGTGGAAGAAGTTACCTTAAATTTATAAAGTTATCTAACTTTTTTCATAATCTTTTCATTTTTTGCTAAAATGGGTTGGAAAAGCAATAAAAAAGATTATGAATACCTCCCATTTTATTCATGTAGAAAATTTAACGGTGCGTTATCGTGATTTAGAAGCCTTAAGAAATATTAGTCTAACCATCGCACCTCATCGAGTAACGGGGATTATTGGGCCTAATGGAGCGGGTAAAAGTACTATGATAAAAGCCATGTTAGGCTTACTACCTATTCAATTTGGGATGGTTGAATATGGTCAAAAATCTTTGACTCAACACAGAGATAAAATTGCCTATGTACCCCAAAGATCAAATATTGACTGGACCTATCCCGCTACGGTGTGGGATGTAGTCATGATGGGTAGGGTAAGAAAGACTGGATGGTTTCGACCTTTTTCTAAGATTAGCCGTGTTAGAGCTCAAAATTGTCTGGATAGGGTTGGTATGGGAGAATATGGCGATCGCCCCATTGGACAGCTATCGGGAGGGCAACAACAAAGAGTATTTTTAGCCCGTTCACTAGCCCAAGAAGCTGATATATTTTTCTTTGATGAGCCATTTATGGGAGTTGATCAAAAAACTGAAGCAATTATTTTTAAAATTTTTCGAGAATTAGCGAACAATAATAAAGCAGTAGTGGTAGTCAATCACGATTTAGGAGAGTCTATTAATAATTTTGATGATTTAATTTTGCTCAATAAAAGTTTAATTGCTTCTGGTAAAAGGGAAGAAGTTTTAACAGAAAATAACTTATCTTTTGCCTATGGCGGTAAGGTTTCTTTTTATGGAAACAATGAATTAGTCGCATAAGAAATAAAGTGGAGCGATAGATTTTACATATTTTTATAGATTTATATAGCTAATAATGCTGGATTTTTTAATCGAACCGTTACAGTATGGTTTTATGCAAAGATCATTGATAGTTGCGATCGTTGTTGGTATAATTTGTGCCGTAGTCGGGACTTATTTAATGGTACAAAGATTAGCACTTTTAGGAGATGCTATTAGTCACTCTGTATTACCCGGAGTTGCGATCGCATTTCTTCTTGATTTTAACATTTTCATTGGGGCATTCATCGCCGGTTTAATTAGTACCATTTGCATTAACCTAATTTCAAATCAATCTCAAATCAAAGAAGATGCAGCCATGGGAATAGTATTTTCTGCCTTTTTTGCCTTGGGAATTACCTTGATTACAGTAGTACAAAAAGACAATAAAATTGATCTTAATCATTTTCTGTTCGGAAACATTTTAAGTGTTAGCTTTAGTGAAGTAAGAGACACAATAATTACAGCTATTTTTATTCTTTTAATAGTCTTTTTCTTTTATAAAGAACTACTATTTTATACCTTTGATAAATTAGGTGCTCAGTCCGTAGGTTTACCCGTTTATTGGTTAGATTTAAGTCTAATGATTCTCATTGGCCTAACCATTGTCGCCAGTCTTAAAGCCGTGGGAGTAATATTAGTTTTATCTTTATTAATCACCCCTTCTGCTACCGCTTATTTATTAGTAAAACGTCTCCATCAAGTAATGTTTGTTGGTGTAATAGTCGGAGTCATTTCTAGCATTAGCGGAATGTATTTAAGCTTTTATTTTAATTTACCATCAGGGCCTGCCATCGTTCTAGTTGCCACAAGTTTTTTTATTTTTAGTTTTCTTTTTAGTCCTAGTCAAGGAATTATTACCCAGTATATTAAAACAAAAATTTTATCTTGTTAAAAAAAATCTCACAAAAATTTACGATAACAAATTCCTAACTGGTTTTTCAGTCCTACTTTTTTTGTTTTTCATTCTTTTCTCATTTCTATTTGAGCCAAGTTATACAACAATAAATTTAACGACATTAACCATAATATTCCCTCTAATCTCTCTACTTTTTTTACATAAAAACTCTCTGCAAAAAATAAGGGATTCTTTCCCACAGTTTAGTAGATGATTCGTTTATCTACCCCACGATTTCCTTTTCCTTGATATTATCTTAGTCTAGGTCGCTTATAAGACTCTTACTCACGGTTAGACATTTTCAGAAATTATCGTTCTGTCCGTTTTCACTCCTGCTTCTAAATCTAGGTTATCATCCCAGATTTATGGGACACTTCTCTCTCGTCACCGAGAGAGACACTGCGTGTTTTCAACCCCGCACAAGAAGCCTCACCCTCGACAGAACGCCATTACTGGGCTGTATAATTAGTTTTTTGACAAAAATCCACGGCGCGGAGCTTTTGAGACAATTGAAACTAATTACGGTTCAACCCAGCGCCCGTCTTCTTTGATGAGATTGATTAATTCTTGTACTCCATCAGCTTCGGGTACTTTTTTTATTTCATCACGACCACGATAGAGGGAGATAAATCCGGGTTGGCGGCCTACATAACCATAGTCCGCATCTGCCATTTCTCCTGGTCCATTAACAATGCAACCCATTACG
>PXEJ01000395.1 GCA_003566215.1 Cyanobacteria bacterium T3Sed10_376R1m
AACAAACTCACCAGAACTATCTGTACCATTTGAATCACTTGAAAAAACACACCCTGCAGAAAGAGGCAATGTAATATTAACCAAAGATAAATTGGCTTCAGGATTTTCTTGACTATTATTAACAGACACATTAAATAAATACTCCTGCGTCTGATTTACACTAAATCCTTCTTCCCCATCAAAAGTTTTAACAACATGTGAAAGAGCAAATGAAACCAATAATACAAATATAACCAAACAAAACAACAAACATAAAACTAAATTTTTATTTTTTAACACACCCATTTTAATATATTAAAAAGTTTAATCTTTATAAGTGTTTTGCATAAAAATTAAATTGTTAATTTAGGAGTTTGTTCATCACCTCGGTATTTGTTAAAAAAGATAAATGCATAAGGGTCACTTACTCCTGTCCTGTTTTCATAAATCATAACACCTGTAACATCTTCAACTATTGTTGGAAAAGTATACATATAAAGGTCTCTTTCATAAAGCATCTCAGACACACAATTCATACAATAAAATTCAGCATCCTCTTCATGAGTTAATGTAATATACTCAGCAACCTCATAAATCTCATATAAACTTGAATTATGATTAACAGAAAAATCCCTTAAATCAATAGTCATCATTTGTCCCTCACTATCCAAATCAACGGCCATATCAATTTCAAAATAAACATTATCCTTTGTCAAAATGACCTCTGTTCTTGGATTAGAATAACTTAAATCAATATTTGAAAATCTTGCACTATCTAAACATTCAACCATTCTATCAGAAAAATAATCTCCAAGCTCAGACTCAATACCTGTAATGGTCGGAAGATTAATCTGCCCCTCATAATAATAATAAGGGAAAAAAGTAGGACTATAAGAAAAAACTAAATTCGGCTGCCTATAATAACCTCCTTGAAAACTAACAACAATAAGAGATTCCTTTGAAGTTGAATCAACACAATCATAAATAAAATCTCTTACCTCCTCAACTGTACCGACACCATTACCCGAAGGAGTCCTAACATAACCAAACATTAAAAAAACTCCAATTATAATCAAAACTAATACTACTGCAACAAGAATAAAAATTGTTAATTGACCTCTTTTCATACAAAGAACAAGATTTAGATATTTATAAAATTACCGAGTAACACTAAATGAATTAACTTTTTCTAATAATTCTTTTGCTCTTTTATTTTTTTCAAAGTGATCTCTTACAGGCATTAATAATTCATTTATTGATTTTGCTGCTGCATTTTTTAAGTCAAGCGGATGGATTTCTTTTTTTACAAATGCGTCTTCTAATTCTTGGTATGAGTTTAATTCCATGTTTCCTCCCCATTTTTCAGGTCTTTCAATTATTATTTTTTCTTTTAATTCAAAAATTATATACTTACAGTATTCTAAAACAGGATTGTCATTTATTTCTCCTTCTGGGCAATAAGCTTTTTTGAATTTTTTGTTTATTTCTTCTTCTGTGTCTGTCATAAAGACTGCTGAGTTAGGGTCTGATTTTGACATTTTTTTTGCTATTGCACCTTCAATTCCTTTTTCATTTGTTTTTGGTTCTTTTAACCCCATTAACATATGATGATGAACTGCTATTGGTGGTTTTAATCCTAATTTTGGAAATAGGTCTCTTGCTAGCATATTTACTTTTCTTTGGTCCATTCCTAATTGAGCTATGTCAGCTTTTAAATTATAAATATCACTTGCCTGCATTAATGGATATAATATTTGAGCAGATGGATTATTTGTGTTTTCTTCTCTACCCATTATTTGACCGCATCTCATTACTCTTTTAATTGTTGAATTCATACTTAATTTTAAAACAGTTTCCCAATATTCAGGATGTTTTTTAATATAATCACTTGCCCAGATAAATTCAACATTTTCTAAATTCATGCCACATGCTTTCCAGACTTCAATAAAATATTCACCAACAATTTTGATTTTTTCTAAGTCACCTCCCATTTTGTTATTTAACATTGCAAACCAGTCAGCAACCCACATTCTCATTTTAATCCCTGCCTTTGTTAGTTTGTTGACATTTATTGCTCTCAATAATCCTTGTGCAATATGAATCCTGCCAGAAGGTTCAAACCCATCATAAGCAATTATTTCTTTTTTTGTTTTAAGAAGTTCAATTAATTCTTCTTCAGAAATTATTTCTTCTCCTACTTGTTTTATTAAATCAAGTCTTTCTTGTATTTCCATATAAAAATCATGAAAAATTATTATATAAATCTTTGTTTGGCTAGCTATTAATTAGAATAATTATTTATTTTGATAAAGACGCGAGTTCATTTCTGCAAATTCACTTGGAAATACTGTTCCATGATGAGTTTTTCTTTTTTCATAAACACTCATACAACCATTATAATTTTCAACTGTTATTCTTCTTTTTTCAAGTTCTGCAACTTCATTAAAAGCAAGTCCTTCAACAACTCCAATTAAAGTTCCCTTAATAACTGTTATTCTTTGTTTTAATCTATCAAAACCATTTCTTAATACTTCATATCCTTTGTTATTCATTAAAAAAATAAGTTTTATTATTTTATAAGGATTATTGTTTTTAGGAAGTTATAAAAAGCATTGATTCATTTTGATTGTATGGGAAATGTTTATGATGTTGTTATTTTAGGAAGTGGGCCAGGTGGCTTGAGTGCGGCAATTTACTCAGCGAGATATGCTAGAAAAACTTTGGTTGTGAGTAAGTCATTTGGTGGTGTTGCTGCAAAGGCAGGTTATATTGAAAACTGGCCTGGAACTAAAAAGATACTTGGTATTGAATTGGTTAATAATTTTGTTGAGCATGCTAAAGAGTATGGTGTTGAGTTTATGGAAAAAGAAGTAAAGAGTATTAGTAAAAAAGGGAAATCTTTTGAGGTTGATTTAGAAGATGAAAAGGTTAAGGGAAAAACAATTATTCTTTCTATGGGTATGAAAAATCGAAAGTTAAATATTCC
>PXEJ01000243.1 GCA_003566215.1 Cyanobacteria bacterium T3Sed10_376R1m
CCAACTCAGCCATGGCATCCCCGCTGGCAACGGATGGCGGCGGCTGGCCGCGGCCGGTAAAGATAAGTTTCGACCAGTGGGCCTTTATCAGCGACTGGGATAGCCCCAGGTATCTGCTGTAGAATTCGCTGCGCGCGGGTGATCTTTCACTCAGATCAATGGGTTTCACTGGATTCCCGTTCGGAAAGCGGATCATCCTGCCCAGATAGATATCTGTGATCTGGGCGCGGGACAGGGTCTCGATCGGGTTCTGCGAAGAGACCACCACTACCACCTCGGCGGCGCGGACAGTGCCGGCCATGAGGTTTAACAGGCATATCCATGCAATCACCATTATTCGCATTATTTGCATAGACAATCCTATCATCTCAAAATACGAAGTCGATCGCGGCGCTGAACAGGTTGACCGACCCCCCGGGTTTAAATCCCGGCTGTATGTTAGTCAGAACACCCGGTGATCCTTTGTCCAGATCAAGATACTGGTACTGTACTTTCAGGGCCGCATTCCGGAAGAAATCCCAGCGTACACCCACGGACATGCTCTTCTGCCGGGCTGCGGATCCCAGTATCTGGTTCAGCCCGGCATTGAGCCCTGCGGCCTGAGCGGCCTGAGCTGGCGGCAGGCCCGCCAGAGACAAACCCGGGTCCGAGGTGTTGCCTTGGGCCTTAACTCGCGCCAGGGTCATATAGGGGGTGACTTTTCCGAAACGATACCCGCCGGTGATATACCAGCCTTCGACATCGCCAATAAAAGAACGGCTGTTCAATCGCGCCCACTCGCCCATCACAAACCACTCGCCAGGGTCATAGCGCAAACCGAAGCCCATCATTTCAAAGCGCTTGCCGTCAACATCGTACCGGTCAGCAATGGCTTCGCCCCCTGCCCCGAATTGCCTGAAAGCATCAAAAAACGGGTTAAGAGCTTCTATTTTCAGGCGGTAGCGGCTATAACTGACAAACAGGGTTGCTGCGCCCCATTCCAGGGTATTGCTCAGTATCACAATGTCGCGGGCGTGAGCCTCGCTTCCGTCGGGTATCTTGGCGTCGGTGGTGCCGTACAAGGCCCGCAGGGAATTGGTGAACCCATTGAAACGGAAACTGTAACTGACGTCGATACCGTCAACATTGGTGACGGGTATCATGTCATAGACTTCCTTGGGAGGGCGGATCCATGGTGTCGCATACCTTACTTTCCGGTACTCGGAAACCATGAACGACGGCTGTACCATGCGCCCGGCGCGTACGCTCAAGTCCTGGGTGATGTCGAACCTGAGATTGGCCCACTCAACGGCCGGCGTGTAGGTTCCATCGTAACGCTGCTCAGAGACTACCTGCAGGATGCCGGTAAACCGGGGCGTGAGATTGGCGGTGAGCTGCAGTCCCAGCACGCTGTCTACTTCGGGACTCCATTCACGGGTGTAGCCTGCCCCGTCGGGAACGAACAGGTTTGAGGCGAAGTCCGCCTGGTCCTCGTCGGAATAGACCACTCCGAGCGTACCAAAGCCGTTGATCGAAAAGTTCGGCGTTTCATCGACCTGTGCACCTGCGGAGGTCACGCAGACGAGCACCGCGACCACTGCAGCAATTAACAGTTTTCCCATCATCAGCCCTTGCGCAAAGCGTGCTTTAAAAATGCCAATCTCCACCCGCATGGCTGGGGACCTCAGACTGCCCCCTTAAAGGAGTTTGAATTGGGAATCTTCTTTATGTGTTGATTGGTGACTCAAAATCAACTTTTAATATTTTACAAATTTGTCCAGAAAGAATTGTATGTCAAGAAATTTTTTTATCGCGAACAAGACACTAATTTGCAAGCATTCTCCATTTGAAAACACAAATAACCCCGGACAACTCTGCAGTTCGTATCTCAAGAGGATTTTTGCGCGCCTTGAACTTGAACTTTTTACGACTCGGTCATAGATAACCTTTCGCCAAAATACCCGGAATCTCCTCTGCCGGCAAAGGCCGGCTGAACAAGTAGCCCTGGATTTCGTCACAGCCATGCTCCTGCAGGAAGGATAACTGCTCTTTTGTTTCCACGCCTTCGGCAATGGCTTTCATATTCAGTCCGTGCGCCATAACAATCGTTGCCCTGACAATAGCCTGATCTTTATTGTCGGAGGCCACGCCATCGATAAAAGACTTATCGATCTTCAAAACATCCAGCGGCAGCTGTTTAAAATAGCTCAAGGCTGAATATCCCGTACCGAAATCATCAATTGCAAGCTCTATCCCCAGGGCGTTCAGTTCAGTCAGGATCTGAAGTTCTCCTTCAGTGTTGCCCATAAGGGTGCTCTCTGTTATTTCCAATCCCAGGCACTTCGGCGAAATCATCGTATCCTGCAAAGCCGCCTTTATTATGCCTGCCAGATCCTGTTTCTTAAACTGGTGGCTCGACACGTTCAGAGAAACTTTGATCTGATTGTAACCGGCCTTTTGCCATGTTTTGATTTGCCTGCACACGGTGCGTATGACAAACTCTCCGATGGGCAGGATGAGACCGCTTGTTTCGGCTATGGGGATAAACTGCATGGGCGGAATCAAGCCCTTGTCGGGATGATTCCAGCGTATCAGCGCCTCCATCCCTGTGATTATTCTCATTGCCGCATCTACCTTGGGTTGATAGTAGAGTACAAGCTCTTTTCGCTCAAGTGCTCTGTGCAGGTCGTTTTCCAGCGTCAAAATTTCCAGGACAGCGGAATGCATGGATTTTGAATAAAAGTAATAGTTGTTTATCCCTTTGCTCTTTGTGTGTCTCATCGCCTTTTCAGCGTTTAACAGGAGCTCGTCAACATCTGTTCCGTCATCAGGATACAAGGCAATACCCATACTGGCCGTTATAAAAACCTCGCGGCCGTCCAGATTATACGGTGCGGATATTTCCTTGAGTAATCGTTTGGCCAGTCTTGCAGCGTCCTGAGCATGGTTCAGATCATGGGTCAATACGATAAATTCGTCTCCGCCC
>PXEJ01000016.1 GCA_003566215.1 Cyanobacteria bacterium T3Sed10_376R1m
ATGAATCGGAAGAGATAGATTAGAATAGATTTGATTCCAGTCAGGCAAAGGAAGAGATTGTTGATACTTACTACTTAGTGGGTTGACGTGTTGACGAACTCTTACTCTAGCCAATTATAAATACCTCCTGTTGTGTAATTACGAATTTTGTTATGAATACTCGCTTTGCGATCGCATCTGACTTACATATAGCATTACCAGAAACCATTCCAGACATACCAAATCGTTTTCACTTGACTCAATTCAGCATATCAGCCTTTAATAAAGTATTATCACATTTGAGTAATCTTAATATTGATTTTTTACTCCTCCCCGGAGACTTAACCCAAGACGGAGAACCCCAAAATCATCAATGGTTACAAGAAAAACTCAATAGCCTACCTTACCCCGTGTATGTTATCCCGGGTAACCATGACATACCCACCATAGAAGGAACACAAACTAAAACTGGTTATCATCAATTTCCCAAATACTATCAAAATCAAGGATACAAAGAATATACAGATACCCTCGACTATACCTGTGAAGTAGCCCCCAATGTGCAACTAATCGCCCTTAACTCCACTCAGTTTGACAAAAATGGAGAACAACAAGGACAGCTAATTCCTAGCCAACTAGAGTGGCTCACAAAAATACTCCCAACTCTGACCAAAAAAAATATCTTGGTGATGATTCACCACAACATAATCGAACATCTGCCTCGACAATCAAAACATCCTTTAGGGCGACAATATATGCTTGATAACGCCCCTGAATTACTAAAAATATTAAAAAAACATCAAGTCAAAGTAATTTTTACAGGACATCTTCACATCCAAGATGTCAGTCAATTTAAAGACATTTATGAAGTTACCACCGGCTCATTAATTACCTATCCTAGCCCCTATCGTATTTTAGAATTGAACACTGATAAAAATGGTAAAAATCAAATAGAAATAGTTAGCCATCAAGTGTCTAGTTTGCCCGACAAAGAAGACTATGGAGAATTTTGTCGAGAATGGCTAGGGGATCATTCTTTTCCTTTTTTAATGAAGTTATTAACCTCTCAACCTATCAATATAAAAGAAGCCCAAGCCGCTCAATATGTTCAACAAATGCGTTATTTTTGGGCAGACATCGCCAAAGGAGACAGCCAATTTAACTTCCCTAGCTTACCCCCCCTAGTAAACTATTATTTTCGTAAATTTGGGGTCAAAGAAATTAAAGGAGTACCCCAAAAAATTGACAATAACACTACCATTAAACTGTAAAAATTTATTTAAAAAAAAATCAACTGTCAACCTAGCAAGGGGCTTAAACCCCTTGTCAACCATCAAAATCACAAACAACTCGAAAGCCAATAAAGTTAAAATTAGAATCTGGAGCATAACTGCTACGCTTGGCACTACGACAATAATGGGAAGCTAATGACCACGAGCCGCCACGCACAACTCTAGGTTGGTTTCCAACCTTAGAAATAAAGGGAGAAGCATCCTTTGGTTTATACACATAGTTGGAAGAATAGTTATCTTCGCACCATTCCCAAACATTGCCATGAAGATCATATAAACCATAGGGATTAGGAGAATAATTATCTACAGGGGTAGTTTTACGATCATACTTGACCTCTTTTTTATCATTAGCCTTATTTTGCTCGGAAACCTTTCGATTATCATAATTAGCAAATTGATGGTTAATAACATCCCCAAAATAATAAGAAGTACTTGTGCCTCCCCTACAGGCATATTCCCATTCAGCTTCACTGGGAAGGCGATATTTTCTGTTGGTATAGGCACTCAGACGCAAACAAAATTCTTGGGCATCATGCCAAGATATTTTTTCTACGGGAAGATTGTCTCCCTTGAAAGAAGAAGGATTAGCTTTGAGCATACGATTAATTTTGGGAAAAGAACTCACAATGCGCCACTGTAATTGAGTTATAGGGTATTTTCCTAGATAAAATGAAGACACATTCATTCTATATTGAGGACTTTCATCCTTTTCTTTTTGCTCATCGTTAGGGGCTGAACCCATTAAAAAAGTGCCGTGGGGAATAAAAATCATTTCTAAATTCACTCCTTCCCCTAAATATTCCACAAAAAATTTACTTTTTTTGGTTGTTAATTGTTTTTCTACTCCTCCCATGAAACCAAATAGTTTTTTTGTTTCTTTGATGGTGACGGTTTCAAATTCAAAGTTTTCAATTTTAGGTAGTTCAAGGGGTAATTCTTGTTTTCCTGACGGGGAATTTACAGGGGGTTGGTTGCTTATGGAGTCAAGTTTTATGGGAATAATTTCATCATCACCGATAATAATATCTTCTCCTCCTTCGAGGATGATAGAGTTATCAAAGAAGGTGTCGTCTTTGGGGGATTCTGTGACTTTAATTTTATCGGTTACATCTTCATCATCTTTGTTAATATTATCTGGGGTCTCTTTTTGACCTTTTAAAAGGGCAAACCAATCTCGAATATATTGAGGACGATCTTGATAATTTAAGCTCATACCTTCTAGTATTGCTTGATTAGTGCGATCGCTCAAATTAGGTGATAATTGCTGAGGAGGAATTAACTGCTTATACTGACGAAACTGTGCAGGAGTGGGTAGTTGCCCTGTGACTAAAACATATAAATTAGCTGCCAAAGAATAAATATCACTACAGGGTGCTAATTTTGCACCTTCCTCATTTAATTCTGGAGGAGAAAAAGCATCTATCATATTACTTTTGGCTTTTTTCCCTCCAAAGGAAAATAATTTAATTGCTAAACCGTAATCTATTAAAATAGGTTGTTGAGATACCTTTTCTAAAATAATATTTTGAGGTTTAATCTCCTGATGTAAAACCTTGTGGCGGTGTAAAACATTTACCGCTGAAGCAATCTTAGTAATTAATTTTAGGGCAGCATACTCCTCTAACTTGCCATTATGATCTAGATAAGATGCTAAATCTTCTCCCTGAATATAATCCATTACCATA
>PXEJ01000382.1 GCA_003566215.1 Cyanobacteria bacterium T3Sed10_376R1m
GGGATTTCCCCGGCTCAATTTCAGATCATCTTGTGTTTACCCGTCAATTTGTGGACGAAAACCCAGAACAGGTACAGGCAACGGTGGATAGTTGGTTTGCTACCCTTGACTACATTGAAAATAATCTCGATGAAGCAACGGAGATTATGGCACAACGGGCGGGGGTTTCGGTGGATGAATACCAAGAATATGCCGATGGTACTCGTTTATTTACTGTCAATGACAATTTAGAAGCATTTACTCAGGGCAATGATATGACATCTCTTTATTATTCAGCTCAGGAAATGAGCAAGTTTTTAGTCGATGTGGGTTTAGCTTCTAATGAGCCAAATATTGAGGGGCTTTTTGATGATCGTTTTGTGAAAGCTTATGCAGAAAAAATGAGGACATAAACTAATTTTTTTTCTGTGGAGGAGAGTATTAGGGAATATTGTTTAATTTTTGGTTAATCATAATGGATACAAACAAATTCAAGAATTTTAGTCCCCAAGTTTTTTGGCGCTTATCGGAGGATATTCCCCAGCCTTTATATATTACTCTGACTGTAACTTCGATCGCCCTTCCCCTATTTTTATGGTGGTTAACCACCACTTTGGGAAACATTGATCCAAAATTTTTACCATCCCCTGAAAATGTTCTCGAAGCCTTTGGCAGACTATGGAGTAGCGGAGACTTACTCAAAGATACCATTGCTAGTTTATGGCGGGTGGGAGTAGGCTTTTTCTTCGCTGCCCTGTTTGCCATCCCTATTGGCATCTTAATGGGCAGTTTTGCTAGTATTCGAGCATTATTAGAGCCTATTTTCGGTTTAGTTAGGTATATGCCTGCACCAGCTTTTATTCCCTTGCTTATCCTTTATCTAGGTATCGGAGAAGAACCAAAAATCACCCTTATTTTTATCGGTGTATTCTTTTTCAATTCTTTAATGGTTATGGATACTGTCAAATTTGTATCAAAAGACTTAATCGAATCGACTTATATTTTAGGGGGGAATCGTTGGCAAACCCTAACCCAAGTAATTTTTCCTCACTCTTTGCCCGGCATTCTCGATGCTTGTCGAATTAATTTAGCGGCGGCTTGGCAGCTGGTCATCGTCTCGGAATTAATTGCATCAACGGAAGGTTTGGGCAGACGAATTAGTGTCGCTGGGAGATTTTTGAGGACAGATGAGATTTTTGTGGGCTTAATCGTTATTGGTATTATTGGTTTATTTTTCGATTTACTTCTGCAATATCTTTTGAAGGTTTCGTGCAATTGGGCTAGTCAAAAACGTTAATTATTATTAAAAAATTGGAGCAAAAATTATGTTTTTACAAATCAATAATTTACATAAAAACTTTGAAACTAGAAATGGAAAATTACCAGTTCTCAAAAATATTAACATGACCATCAAAGAGGGAGAGTTTATCTGTACCGTAGGGGCTTCAGGTTCTGGTAAATCCACTTTATTGCGACAAATTGCTGGGTTAGATAAACCTTGTTTAGGGGAGGTTAAAATTGATGGAAAATTGATTAGTAAACCCGGTCCTGATCGAGGAATGGTCTTTCAACATTATACTTTATATCCTTGGTTGACGGTACAACAAAATACCGAATTTGGTTTAAAATTACAGGGATTATCCAAAAAAGAACGTCGTCAAAAAGCCAGTTATTATTTAAATGTGGTGGGTTTATCTGATTTTGCAAAATCTTTGCCCCGGGAGCTTTCTGGGGGAATGAAACAACGAGTTGCGATCGCACGAGCTTTATCATCAGAACCCAAAGTCCTATTAATGGACGAGCCTTTTGGAGCATTAGATGTCCATACCAAGGAATCCATGCACGAGTTTATGTTGGACCTATGGCGACGAACAAACTTAACAATTTTTATGATTACCCATGACGTAGAAGAAGCGGTATTTTTATCTAACCGTATCTATGCTTTAGGTTCACGCCCCGGTACCGTCAGAAAAGAAATGATCATTGACTTACCCGAGCGTACCCAACAAGTAAAACGTCATTCAACTTTTCATGACTATCGAGAAGAATTAATGGAATTATTGAGAAGCCATGGCAGGGAGGCTTTAACCCTTGCCGCCTAAAGATCCTCAATCCATTCAAATTGTCCGTTTTTTGATCAAAAAAGGGTGAGCATAACTCACCCTCTCAATTATTTATTTAACCTAGACTTAGTAGTCGAAGTCTCCGCCGCCACCGGGAGCAGCAGCTTTATCTTTTTCGGGTTTGTCAACGATGATACACTCGGTGGTTAATACCATTCCAGCGATGGAAGCGGCATTTTGAATACCAGAGCGAGTTACTTTGGCAGGGTCAACAATACCTGCATCAAACATATCAACGTACTCATTATTAGCAGCATCATAACCAGTGTTAAAGTCTTTTTCTTTAACTCTTTCAGCTACAACAGCGCCATTTTGACCAGCATTTTCAGCAATACGTTTTAGGGGTGCGGTTAAAGCACGAGCAACGATTAAAGCACCAGTAAGTTGTTCAGCGCTTAAATTACCTTTTGCCCATTCTTCTAACTCAGGAGCTAGGTGAGCAAGGGTGGTACCACCACCCGGTACGATACCTTCTTCTACCGCCGCTTTGGTAGCGTTAATGGCATCTTCTAAGCGGAGCTTACGATCTTTCATTTCAGTTTCGGTAGCCGCACCTACTTTGATTACAGCTACACCACCGCTCAATTTGGCGAGGCGCTCTTGTAATTTTTCTTTGTCGTAGGAGGAGTCAGATTCTTCGATTTGACGACGAATTTGATCACAACGGGTTTTAACTTCTTTTTCGTTACCTTCAGCGACGATGGTAGTAGTGTCTTTGGTAATGTTGATACGACGAGCGGTACCGAGTTGATCTACGGTGGTAGTATCTAGTTTTAGCCAAGCATCTTCACTGATCATTTGTCCACCAGTTAAAATTGCTAGATCTTCAAGCATTTGTTTAC
>PXEJ01000202.1 GCA_003566215.1 Cyanobacteria bacterium T3Sed10_376R1m
ATGCTTCTTTTCGGATAATTAAAGGTAGTGGATAGAATTGAAGCTTGAAAATTTTAGTGCTATAAATACCTAAAAAGCTAAGTTTTACAGATTTAGAAAATAAAATTAACGAGTAAATTAAGTAATGAGAGTCAGTGAAATTCAGGTAGGAAGAAAATTAAGTTTGGAAATTAAGCAAAGTAATGATAATGCCTTTTTACCAGCAAAATCTTTAAATATTGAGCAAGAAATAAGTATTCATGAATCACAAATTACTGGGGAAATTTTAATAAGTAATCAAAAAGATTCTTGGGCAGTAAAAGGAGCTAATCAAGAGAATCAAAATAAGTTATTAGATTTGATTGAGCAAAATTTACCTAGACTATGTTGGTTAACAGCTTTACAACCAAATAAACAAACTCCTGAAACCATTTTTTTACAAGTTCATGAATTTCCTAATCAGCTTTATTTACCCCATGAAAAAATAGACATTGGTATTGATGAAAAAATTATTGATGATATTCGAGATAGACACATTAGAAAATCAGAGTCTATTGAGAAGATTATTGACTGGTTAAATAAAAAGATATTATTACCTCATCCTAATAAAAATAGTAATAGAGGATTATTACAAGGAGGAAATAAGATACAAGATAGTTTAGAAAGTAGTTTTCAATTATGGGGAAATGGTCTAGTTGTTAACATTAATAAAACTGATGATAATAAGTTTTTTATTAATAAACTACAAAGATCAAGACAACCAAAAAATATTAATGAGCAACGGCCAATAATTCTTTTAGAAGCGGATATTTGTTTTTGTGATGCTTCTATTGCGGTAAGTCTGAGGGGTAATATACAAACGGAATTAGATGATATTGTTAATAAATCAGGTAGCTATTTGGCTTTATGGCAAGAATATAATAATATAGAAAATAAAATAATCTGGGAGAATGCCATAGATTTTGGATATTTAACATATTCTAATCAAAATTTTTTAGGTAATGGGAATTATCGTTTCAAATTAGAGGATATGGGAGATGATAAAAAGGAATTAAAACGTAAATTTAGGTTATTAAAAGAAGGTGCTAATTTATCGGTGGAGATAAGTCATAAACTACCTAGTTTTGATAGGGAGAGTATGAGTCAATATCGTTCTGATGAAAGTAAAACTTTTTTGGGACAAGTGATAGAAGTTGAACAAAAAAAGCTGGAAATTGAGATTAAACCATCTAATGCTGATGATGAGGAAATCACTCCTCCTAGTCAGGGATATATTTTTATTTCTCTTTTGGGCGATCGCATCAGGCTACAAAGAAGAACACAAGCTCAATCTACCATTAGAATGGCAACGAATCCGATGCCTCAATTAGGTTTAATTTTCGAAAATCGTGCGGTTACTCTCCGACGTACCAGAAAACTAAAACCTATCACCAAGGAAGTTAAAAAATTATTTAATGGTCTATCACCAACTCCACGGCAAGAAGAGGCTATAAAAATAGCCCTAAATACCCCTGATATTGCCTTGATACAAGGGCCTCCCGGCACAGGTAAAACAAAAGTGATAACGGCGATCGCAGCTAGACTAGCAGAGGAAGCAGAAGATGCTAATCGTCCTATAAATCATCGAATTTTATTAACCAGTTATCAGCATGATGCCGTAGAAAATGCGGCAGAAAGAACCACTCTATTTCAACTTCCAGCGGTAAGAATTGGGGGCAAACAAGGAAGAAATTTTGAATTAGATAATGTGGATCGTTGGTGTAGGGAAAGAATTCAACGCATCAAAGCAAACTTAGCCCGTTTACCTAAATTAACTGGGCAAGAAACTTTAAGGAAGGTCAAACAATTAACGGCGATTTATCAGCTAACCCCCGGCAATCAAGCCGAAACCGTTGATTTATTGAAAGATATTTACGAGTTAAGTATTGGTCGAATTTCTCCTACATTATCAGACCAACTTTTACAGTTTCGTCAAGAGTTAAGGCAAAGTCCATCCCCTTCCAATCAAGAAAACTCTAAACAAACAGAACTAGCTCTCAAAGCCGTGCAAGGAATTAGAACGACATGGGGTGCTTTCTCTGATGATGGTAATCTTAACGCGATGAAAGCCCTAGGAAGATTAAAACCATTAGATATCTTGAGTGAAGAAGAAGAACATCTTTTAAAGCAAGCAGGAAACTGGGTAGAAGAATCAGAACCGCCTTTTTTAGAACTATTGAGCGATTTACGACAAACATTATTAGAAAGATTAATACCTAAAGAGACTCAACCAGTGACAACTCCAGTGGCGAATCCCAAAATTATGGAGTTATTAACACAAGTTCGTTTATGTCTTGATGATCATGTAAAGGAATCCCCTGATGGCATTGAAGGAGTATTAACAGAGTATTTAAACGATTTAGAAACAGATCCCCAAGAAGTGGCGCGGACAATTCGTAAATATACGGTAGTTTTAGCGGCAACCTGTCAGCAGTCGGTAGGTAAAAAAATGAATGAGGCAACCAGTAGCACAGATCATGTTTTTGAGAATGTCATTATTGATGAGGCGGCGAGGGCGAATCCTTTAGATTTGTTTATACCTATGTCCAAGGCTCAAAAGCGAATTATATTAGTGGGAGATCATCGCCAATTACCTCATATTTTAGAGGAGGATGTAGAAAAAGAATTGAGTGAATCCACTTTGAAAACTCAAGATGCTCTCAAAAAAAGTTTATTTGAATTGCTTTTTAATCAATTACAAGAACTTGAAAGGAAAGACGGCATAAAAAGAACTGTAACCCTTGATACTCAGTATAGAATGCACCCTCTGCTGGGTGATTTTGTCAGTAAAAACTTTTATGAATGTCATGGAGAATCCCATATTAATTCAGGGCGATCGCCCGATGATTTTTACCATAATTTACCAGGCTATGAGAATACCGTTGCCGCTTGGCTTAATGTTCCTTTTTCTGCG
>PXEJ01000383.1 GCA_003566215.1 Cyanobacteria bacterium T3Sed10_376R1m
GCGGGATATTTCTAATCCTGAAATTAAGTCGATGCTTCAGGTTTCAAGGGATGGACGGGGGGTTATTCTTCCTGCTAATTTACCTGATGGGGTTGGGCAGTTGGATGATCTTAGTCTTAGGTTGACTCTTGATGTGCGTTTACAAAGGGCTGTACGCGATCGCCTTAAGTTGCAAATCGATGAGTTTAAGGCAAAAAAGGGGGCTGTGATTGTTTTAGATGCCCATACGGGGGCAATTCTATCTTTGGTTTGTGAACCAACTTATAACCCCAATCGTTATTTTTTGTATGATTTTGGTTTGTTTAAGAATTGGACTGTAACTGATAGTTATGAACCGGGTTCAACTTTTAAACCGATTAATGTGGCGATCGCCCTTGATGAAGGAATTATCAATGCTAATTCTCTCATATCTGATCCAGCTAGTGTGACGGTGGATGTATGGCCTATTTCTAATGCGTCTCGTTCGGGTTTGGGGACAGTTAGTATTACTAGAGCCATAGAGACTTCAAGTAATACGGCAATGATTAATATGATGAAAAAAATGAGTCGTAAGGACTATTATCACAGGTTAGCTGAATTAGGAATTAATCAAAGGATGGGAATTGATCTTCCTTTTGAGGGGGTTGGTTATCTTAAATCTGAAGCAATTTTTACTGCTCGGGATATTGAAATGGCTGTTTCTTCTTTTGGTCAGGGTTTATCTTTAACGCCGATGAAGTTGGCACAGTTACATGGTGCGATCGCAAATGGTGGTAAATTGATAGCTCCCCACGTGGTAGAAGGATTAGTTAATGGTAAAGGAGAATTAGAATATATTCCTAAATTAGAAACTAAGCAGATATTCAAAGAAAGCTCTGCCAATGCAGTGGTAAAAATGATGGAGTCAGTGGTGGCAAACGGCACGGGAAAAGTGGCTCACATTGACGGTTATCATATCGGGGGTAAAACTGGCACCGCCCAAAAACATGATGGTAGAGGTAGATACTCCAGTACAGCAAAAGTAACCAGCTTTGTTAGTATTTTTCCCACCAATGAACCTCGTTATGTTGTTTTAGCACTTATTGACGAACCTCAAGGAGAAAATACCTATGGCTCTACCGTTGCCGCACCAGTAGTCAAGGATGTTATTGAAGCAATTATTTCCCTTAAGGGCATTCCCCCTGCTTATCCTTTCCAAGAAAATAAAGAAGATAATTAGGGAGTTTACAAATTGTTTCCCCGAACGGCAAAAGGTTTTTCTTGCCAGTCAATATTCCATCCTTGCTGGTTGAGATATTTTAAAAGTTTGGTAGTTGTGGGTAAATCACGACAAAACCAATATTCTTGTTGATTATCTTCCCCAGTATAGATAATTTGATATTCATAGGCATGACCAAGGGTTTTTAATAGCCCCGGATATTTACCTAATTCTCTTTGGATGTCTTTTTGAGAATAAGTAATTATATTATTTTTCTGAAAATGATAAGGTATTTTGATCAATCTTTTAGGACGGGGATTGATTTTGTTTTCTACTGGATTTACAGGGGTTTTTTCTGGTTTTTTGGTAAATTTTGGTCGAAAGTAAAACATACTATAGTAAGTCCACTGGATTTTATCAATTCCTTATTATAAAAATAAATAGATAATTGACTATAAAATCAAAGTCAATTATCCATTATCTATTATTAATTACCAATAGTTGGTGCTTGTAAAGCAATAAATTGGTCGTCTTTTTGAACAATTTGAGTCTTTTGTAAACTAGGTACAGATTGTCTAAGTAAAGCCGTTAACTGATTGGTGGTGCTGTCATAAATTTGAGTGACAATTTTAGGATATAAACCAATTCCAATAATAGGAATAAGAAGACAAGCAATAATAAATACTTCTCTAGGTTCAGCATCTATCAATTTGGTATGGGATACTAATTCTTTATTTTCTGGTCCATACATTAACTCCCGTAACATGGACAGGAGATAGATAGGTGTCAAAATTACACCAACGGCCGCCAAAGACACCATGATTACCCTGAAAGTA
Organism: Cyanobacteria bacterium T3Sed10_376R1m; assembly: GCA_003566215.1. Taxonomy (GTDB): domain Bacteria; phylum Cyanobacteriota; class Cyanobacteriia; order Cyanobacteriales; family Cyanobacteriaceae; genus Cyanobacterium. Next base: position 2,014 of record PXEJ01000383.1, read on the forward strand.
AGACTATAAGCATCGCTAGTGGCAAAGCCAATGAAAATCATCAATTCCGCTACAAAACCACTCATTCCGGGTAATGCAAGGGATGCCATTGAACAAGTTGTCCACATGGCAAAGATTTTCTTCATTCGTTTGCCTACCCCTCCCATTTCGTCTAGCATAAGGGTATGGGTGCGATCGTAGGTTGCTCCCACCATGAAAAATAAACTAGCACCGATTAAGCCGTGGGAAATCATTTGTAACATTGCTCCACTCATACCAATATCGGTAAAGGATGCAATACCAATTAGTACAAAACCCATGTGAGAAATAGAAGAATAAGCAATTTTTCGTTTCAGATTTCTTTGGGCAAAGGACGTAAATGCGGCGTAGATAATGTTAACTACCCCTAAAATAACTAGGATAGGAGCAAAGTAGGCATGGGCATCTGGTAACATTCCTGCATTCATCCTAATAAGGGCATAACCGCCCATTTTAAGCAGGATTCCAGCTAAGAGCATATGGGCAGGGGCTGTGGCTTCTCCGTGGGCATCTGGTAGCCATGTATGGAGGGGAAAAATCGGAAGTTTGACTCCGTAGGCGATGAGTAACCCTGCATATAACAGTAGTTGTAAATTTAAGCTGTAGTCTTTAAGGGCGATCGCACTCATGTCAAAAGTAACGGTATCCCCGTAAAAAGCCATCGTTAAGGCAGCCACAAGGATAAATAATGACCCTCCGGCAGTATAAAGGATAAATTTAGTTGCCGCATAAAGTCTGCGTTTTCCGCCCCAAATAGAGAGGATAAGATAAACAGGTACTAGCTCCAATTCCCATACAAGGAAAAAAAGCAACATATCCTGTACCGCAAAAACAGCAATTTGTCCCCCATACATAGCCAACATCAAGAAATAAAA
>PXEJ01000093.1 GCA_003566215.1 Cyanobacteria bacterium T3Sed10_376R1m
AAGGTTGAGGATAGACTGGGTAATTATTCTTTTTTGCATTTTCAATTAGAAACTGGACGTACCCACCAAATTAGAGTTCACAGTACTCATATAGGACATCCCATTATTGGGGATCAGTTGTACAGTTCAGGGCATTCGGTGGGGGTGAATTTGACAGGTCAGGCTTTACACGCTGTGCGTCTTACTTTAATTCATCCTATTTCGGGGGAAGAAATAAGTGCGATCGCACCTATCCCTCCAGAAATGGAAAAACTCCTAAAAGTTCTCAAAAATAAGTAAAGATTAATTATTTTTTAATTGAAAAGAAATATCCGCATCGGCAATAGTCACTGAAGAAGATTTTTCTGACCCTTGTTGTACGATAACAGGTAAAGAAGCTCTTACTTTTGAGGCTACGGCAATGGTATTAAGGTCATAGGTCTTCATTAATAAATTAGGATATAAACCAATAGCAATAATTGGTAGGATGAGACAAGCAGTAATAAATACCTCTCGAGGATTTGCATCTATTGCAAAGGTTTTTTGACTCAAATCAATTTCTTTTTTGCCATAAAAAACTACCCTCAACATAGAGAGTAAATAAATGGGGGTTAAAATTAAACCAACCCCCGCCAAAATGATAATTACAACTTTAAAGGTTGTACTATAGGCATCACTTTGAGCAATTCCCAAGAAGACGGATAGTTCACTAACAAAACCACTCATGCCGGGTAAAGCAAGGGAAGCCATTGAAGCCGCCGTAAAGAGGGCGAAGGTTTTGGGCATTACTCTTGCCATTCCTCCCATTTCGTCCATCATTAATGTATGGGTGCGATCGTAAGTTACCCCAGATAAGTAAAACAAAGCAGCAGCAATTAAACCATGGGAAAGCATTTGTAACATTGCCCCATTCATACCCAAATCGGTAAAAGATGCAATACCAACTAACACAAAACCCATGTGAGAAATAGAAGAGGATGCTAAACGGCGTTTGAGGTTAGTTTGTCCGAAAGCTGTAAATGCACCATAAACAATATTAATTACCCCCAAAGTAATCAGTAAGGGGGCAAATTTTATATGAGCATCCGGTAAAAGTGCCATATTAAAGCGAATTAAACCGTAACCCCCCATTTTCAATAAAACCCCGGCTAATACCATTGATACTGGTGCAGAGGCTTCACTATGGGCATCCGGTAGCCATGTGTGGAAGGGGAAAATAGGTAATTTGACACCGAAAGCAATTAAAAAACCAATATAGGCTAATACTTCTAAACCGATGGGATAATCTTTTAAACCTAATTGAGCAATGTTGAGGGTAAAATTATCGCCATAAAAAGCCAAAGCTAAACCTGCCACAAGGATAAACACAGAGGCAAGGGCTGTATAAAGAATAAATTTGGTGGCGGCGTAAAGACGTTTTTTGCCCCCCCAGATAGAAATTAAGATATAAACGGGAACTAATTCTAATTCCCACATTAAGAAAAATAATAATAAGTCTTGGGCTGCGAATACTCCAATTTGAGCACTATATAAAACTAATAATAAGAAAAAATATAACTTGGGTTTATGGTCAACTTTCCATGAAGCAAGAATGGCGAGGGTGGAAATTAAGCCAGATAAAATAATGAGGGGCATGGATATTCCATCTACCGCCAATGACCAATTTAAACCAATTTGAGGAAACCAATCATAGGTTTCTTGCAGTTGAAGTTCAGTGATACCTACGGTGTAGCTTTGCCAAAAACCGTAAATCATTAAGGAGAAGTTTGCTAAAGCAATAAATAAAGCATAGTTCCTAATGTTTTTGCCGTATTTATTGGGAATGAAGGGAATTGCTAAAGCACTGATTAAGGGAAATATTATGATAGCTGTAAGGTACGGAAATTCATAAGTAAACATGATTGATAGTAACTTATACTTATTACATCACCATTATATAAAGTTTTGTAACAATTGACAAGGAAAAATACACATATGTATAAAAATATGGTACTCAAAAAATCGACAACTTAGTACAGACGATACGTAGATAAGATTTCCTTGAAAAGACCTTAAGTTCGGAAACCCGTACAATACTAACTATTGCTATGTCCTGTGGATTTCGGTTAAATTAGCACTCGGATGGTGAGAGTGCTAAAGTCAAAAGTAGCTCACCGAAAATAATTAATTTTTAAATTTAAAGGAGTAAACCATCAATGGCAGCAATTACCATTAATGTATCAACAGTAAAGCCCTTGGGCGATCGCGTTTTCGTAAAAGTAAGTGAAGCAGAAGAAAAAACTGCTGGTGGAATCTACTTACCTGACAACGCCAAAGAAAAACCCCAAATTGGTGAAGTTGTCACCGTGGGCGATGGCAAAGTAAATGACCAAGGTGTACGTACCCCAGTAGAAGTAAAAGTAGGCGACAAAGTACTTTACTCCAAATATGCAGGTACTGACATCAAACTTGGCAGCGATGACTATGTTTTACTGTCCGAAAAAGACATCCTCGCTGTAGTTTCTTAATTTTATATTGAACCGAAAAGGTTGCGAAAAAACCTCTTTTAAGCAAAATGCAACCTTAAAACTATTAAATTATTTCAAATCCTAGAGAAAATAAAAGCAATCAATTATGTCAAAATTAATCGTTTATAACGAAGAAGCCCGTCGCGCCCTAGAGCGTGGTATCGACTTATTAGCCGAAGCCGTTGCTGTAACCTTAGGTCCTAAAGGTCGTAACGTAGTTTTAGAAAAGAAATTCGGTTCTCCGACCATCACCAATGACGGTGTAACCATCGCCAAGGAGATCGAATTAGAGGATTCGTTTGAGAATATGGGTGCTCAGCTCTGTAAAGAGGTAGCCGAGAAGACCCATGACATTGCCGGGGATGGAACAACAACAGCTACGCTGTTAACCCAGGCGATCATTGAAGAGGGATT
>PXEJ01000340.1 GCA_003566215.1 Cyanobacteria bacterium T3Sed10_376R1m
ATTCGGCAAATTGAAGCGGTAGAATCTTCCAAAGGGCGGACGATAAAAAAAACAGTTAAACCTTTTCGGGGTGGGATTCCTAAAAATAAATGGCTACCGTACCGCCACGAATTATTAACACTCGCAAAGGATAAAGCGATTCTCGTGGGTGAAGGGGAAAAGGTAGCCGATAGTGCGATCGCCCACGGGCTTGTTTGTTTATCTCTCGTTGGGTCGGGGGTTAAATCTAAAAGTGATTTCACAGTGCATCATACTTTATTTAAAAAAGCGATCGCCCATAGAGTTAAGGAGTTAATTTATGTTGCTGATAATGATGACCCGGGGATAGTCCAAGCAATTCGTTTTTATAAGGCTTTCAAGGAGTTTGATAGTGATGAGCTTGATGTTATTCTTCTCCCGGCAAAGGCATTATTTAAGTTAGTAGGGCGATCGCCCGAACCCAAAGATGATTTTGCTGATTTAGCTCCTTTTGTGGGGGATGATTTCAGGGAGCTTCTGGAGTGCTTGGTAGATCTTGAGGGGGATTATTATACTGCTGAGATAATTTCCTTTGATCATCAATATGAGAAGTTATTTGAGGAGGAGAAGAAGAAGAAATTAGAAAAAACCTATAACAAATCAGATGTTGGGGATAATTTCAAATCAGTATTAAGCCGTCAATTTGTAGATGAAGTGACAAAGCCAATTTACACTGAAGCGGATCGTTACGGAAAGATAGCAGAATTTTGTGCAAATACGGGTATTCCTTCCAGTATCTTAGAAAAAACTATCAAGGCGAGATTAGAACAGGATAATCAGATCCAAGAAATAGAGGAATTATCCCCACGGATTGATGATTTGCTTAAAATTCCTTATGAAGTGCTTGATTTAGGTAAAATATTGGGCGATTCTTTCTATGATATTGTTTTTTCCGAATCAGCAAAAAACTTTCCCACTAGCCCAATGGCTCTTTTTACTTGCTTACTACCTTTGATTAGTGGAACAATAGGCACGAGGAGGAGAGTGGTGTTTAATAAGCATTGGATTGAGCCTTGCATCCTTAGAGTTGGTTTTGTCGCTGATAGTGGCAGTATTAAATCTCCCGTGATGAATATGATGATTCAGGCTTTAAAGAAAAAAGATCGAGAAGAATATAAGCGTTATCGTCAAGAATTATTAGAATATGAGCAAAATGAACAATTACCACCCGATAGACAAGCAAAAATTCCAAAACCGATTCGGCAGAAGCTAATTATCCAAGATGCAACCATTGACGGGATCTATCGAGTTCATCAGGATAATCCGAAAGGTTTTCTCTGCTATGCGGATGAATTGGCAGGTTTTTTTGAGCGATTGAATAAATTTATAAAAGGGGGTGATGACATATCTCGAGATCTTGAACTCTACGGTGGGAAAAGGGTTGATAAAATTAGAGCTAACAAGGATCATGATGTTGAGTTAGAACGTACTGCGGTGTCGGTACTAGGATCATTGCAATGGTCAGTTCTTGAAAAAATATTTAATAATCCTCAAGACTCTAGGGGTATTAGTGCTAGATGGATTCTTTGGGGCGGACATTTGCCAGATGCTTATATGCCTGATGATTTTATTGAGACTGGTTTAGATGATATTTTAGAAAATTTGGTCGATGAGATTTTTAACTTTACTGAGCTTGATTTAATAGTATCTCCATCAGCTAAAAAGGTTTTCAAAAAAGGACAACATAAACTTTTTGAAAGGGGTAAAGAATTAACTAGTGAACAATTAAGGCTCAAGTATAGCAAAGCTAAAGGCGAAATATTACGCATTGCAGGAGTCCTTCACACCTGGCACTGGATATTCCAAACTGGAGTCGCTGATAGTCCTACGGTCATCAATACGCAAATTATGGAACTTGCCATTGAAGTTACTTTTTATTACTTAAGACAATTTGAATATCTCGTTAGTAAGTGCACCGAGAATGTAATGGATGCAAAGTTCATCAAAATCTTGGAGTTTGTGGGTAAAAAAGGAGAATGTACGGCTAACGCTCTTAAAAAAAATTATCCTATTTTCCAAAATATGCCTACATCTGAATTTCATAACCTTTTACTATCTCTTATTGAGAATGGACAGTTACTTAGAGTACCTACGAAAAATCATAAAGGCTTTAAATTAAGGCTAAAAAACTAAAAAATCTTTTATCACCCCCTTTGTCACCCCTTTTGCTAACCTTTACTACAAAAGAATTCTAGCACTTCTGCCCCCTTTGACCCCCTTTGCTGACAAAAGCTGAAAGCTAGTCACAAAAACTAATTCAGCTTTCTTTTTTCTTACAAAAGGGGCAAAAGGGGTCAAAGGTGTGTATATAGATATACCTTATTATTCTTTATTCTCAATAAAGCTATAGGAATATTAATAAAAAAAATATGCAATAGGACTAGAGAAATTGAGAGTGAGAATTGAAAATTTATGCAAACACCCCTTTTGTAATAAATATATAACGAAGAATATAGATTATAGAATATATATATTTTTCTCTAAACTATATACATCAATACTTCCAGAACAAAAGGGGTGCAGAAGGGGTGACTATTTTAAGAGCTATAACTATAAAGCTCTGTATTTTTTAACCACTATAGGTTTAAGGGATCTCATAAAAAAATAGTCAAAGGGGGTAACAAAAGGGGCAAAAGGGGTACACGATTTTTATCACGGGGGAAAAGCAATGATTGCACTTCTTCTTCTTCCGCTAATTTGTTGTTATCCATAATTTTTTCTTCTTACCCCACCAATTCGTTTAACCCGTGACTCCAGAGAAGCTCGTCCTCGATGTCGAGTACCTGTTCTTTAAACGACGGATTATGTTGTTCTCGTGCGATTGCTATATCCATTGCAGTTAAAGAACCGATTAAATGCTTTTCCAAAAAGTTATCAA
>PXEJ01000080.1 GCA_003566215.1 Cyanobacteria bacterium T3Sed10_376R1m
AGGCCCGGCGTCGTCATCGCCGCCGCTACAGTCAGACAGTTCTTTGTGGGAGGCGTGCTCCGCACGGCGATCTTCTTCGCGGCGCCCATCAAAGTAGAGCAAAGCTCACTTCGGGGCTCCGCATAGCGCCCCAACCCGGAAGACGGAATCGCGGCGCATAGCGCCCCTCCAACCTCACACACCCACATACTCACAGACCCACACACATCTTCGTGTGGCGTGCTATGCACGGCGATTCTTCTCGAATCTTGTCCTTCCCAACCAAGCCCGATCCAACTTGCTCTGCCATCTTGAATGTGCGCTTGACCAAAACCAATCCGCTGAAAACGCGCCCCCCCCAGTTCTTTTCTCACGGGGTTGTCTTCGATATAGAGGATCAAACCGGACAAAATTTCGTCCGCGCGCACAAGACGATCATAATATCCGTCCTGCCAAAATGAACCCATGCCGAAAAATGTTCTTCCCATAAGCCGAACATCCGGTAATATCCCTTGAAAATCAGCTCCCCATAAACTTGTTCGTCAGGTTGAGCTTGATCTTTCAATCTATTGTAAGGAAGTCGTTGGAAAACGTGGACATGGCCTTGTTTCAGGCGGGGGCTGTGGGAAGTGCGCGTCCACGTCTGCCCGACAAAGCATTATTTTCGAGAAATCGCGATGGGAACCGGCAAAAGCCTGCATGTGGACGGCATTTGTGTTCTGTTCGGTGCATTTGCCCAACTTCTGGCTGACTGGCTTATCCTGTATCTTCGGGTTTTTTGCAACCTTGTTGTTTCTGCAAAGTCACAACTTGTCTATAACAAGTTTCTTTCACGGATTTGCGGGAACGATGAGCAGCAGCCTCATTCCCATCAGCTTCCGCGTGGGGGCGAGTCGGATTCCGGGTGTATAATAATTATTCGAACATTTTTCGTTACGCGGGCGCTCCCCGAATATTGCATATAACTGTTGTTTATGCTATACGTTGTGCTGCTCAAGAACAAAACGGGGCGTGGCTCAGCCTGGTAGAGCGCCAGCTTTGGGAGCTGGACGTCGCTGGTTCGAATCCAGTCGCCCCGATTTCTTTGTTGATACGAGGCGTGGCTGAGCCTGGTAGAGTCCCGGCCTTTCGGAGAGTCGGGGCTTTTGGGAGCTGGACGTCGCTGTCCCGCGTGCCGCGGGATAAAGTTCAAACTTGTCCCGCCGGTGGCGGGATCCAGTCGCCCCGATCTTCAAAAAGGGATAAGGCTCACCGGCGCGAGCCCGATCGGGGGGCTAAAGCGTGGAGCAAGACCAATCGTTAAGTATTAAATTCAGGGTCGTCCCCAATTCCCGTGATCGGCGCCGCGGTCCTGCGTCACCGGCTACCAAAACCCGTTCCCTCAATGATCAGAGGCGCAATTCAAGCAGAGAAAGGCAAAGCGCAACGGTTAAATCGTGGCAGCATCCGCGGCTGGCATTCGTTCCGCACCAGCTTTGTCACACGCGCCCTGGCCGGCGGCATGCCGGAAGAACTTGTGCGGCGCGTGACCGGCCACACGGCCGTTGACGTGGTCCGCAAGCACTACTTCAAGCCGGGCCGCGACGAATTCCGCCGCGAATTTGAGAAAGCCATGCCACGGATGCTGATGAACGGCACGAAAAGCCGGGACGAACAATTACAGGAGATCATCGGGAAAATGACCGCGAAGACCTTTAAGAAGGACAAGGCCAGGCTGTTCGACCTGCTGGCAAAGAGGTGAGCGTGCGGGATGATGAGATTTGGATTGTAATTCGGCAAAGAATTGGCTATAGTTTCTATAAATTGGTAATATCAACCATTAACAGCGAGGTGATAAACTCAAGTATCTGACAAATTAATTTTGCGTTAACGCGCAGTACGCTTCTTTCGAAAACCGCAAACAGATCGTTAAGAAGTTGAAGAAATGCCCCGTAATCATTGGATAGACGCGACATGAAGGATCGAGCATTAGAGTACCTGCGGGCAGCGCTGGCACAGCCTGACGCGCAGTTTCGCGACGGACAGTGGGAGAGCATCGAAGCCCTGCTGAACCGCCGGAGACTGCTCGTCGTGGAGCGCACGGGTTGGGGTAAGAGCATGGTCTACTTCCTGGCCACACGCCTGCTGCGCGATTCGGGAGCCGGGGTCAGCCTGCTGATCTCTCCCCTGCTTGCTCTCATGCGCAACCAGCTCGAGGCGGCCCGCCGAATCGGGGTGCGCGCCGAGACGATCAACAGCACCAACACGGATGATTGGGACCGTGTCGAGCAGGAACTCCAGAACAACACGATAGACATCCTGCTGATCTCGCCGGAACGCCTGGCAAACGACAAGTTCCGCGAGAATGTACTCTCGCACGTCGCTGAGCACGTTGGCCTGTTCGTCGTTGACGAAGCCCACTGCATTTCCGATTGGGGCCACGACTTCCGGCCAGACTATCGGCGAATTGTGCGCGTGCTTCAGGCGTTACCTTCGAACATCCCGGTTCTTGCGACAACCGCGACCGCCAACGACCGCGTTGTGGGCGACGTGATCTCGCAGCTTGGTGATGACATAGAACTCGTACGCGGCTCGCTCTTGCGAGAGAGTTTGAAGCTCCAGAATATTGCCATGCCAAGTCCCGCCGCTCGCATGGCATGGCTGGCACAGACCATCCCAAATCTTCCCGGAAGCGGCATCATCTACACGCTGACAAAGCGCGATGCGGAACGCGTGGCGGAATGGCTCCGGATCAACGAGATCGCAGCGGCCGCCTATCACGCGGACGTTGTCAGCCCCGACGGCGACGCAACACAGAGGGAGGTGTTGGAGCAGGAACTGCTCCGCAACGAAGTCAAGGTGCTGGTCGCAACGGTGGCACTGGGCATGGGTTTTGAAAAGCCTGACCTTGGATTTGTCATACACTTTCAGCGG
>PXEJ01000059.1 GCA_003566215.1 Cyanobacteria bacterium T3Sed10_376R1m
CCAAAAAAAACCGTCGATGATTTAGCCATATTTGGTGGTAAACCCTTATTTTCTGAAAAACAGCACGTTGGCAGACCGAATCTGGGCGATCGCACCCAACTTTTAAACCGCATCAATGATATGCTCGATCGCAACTGGTTAACTAATCGAGGCCCTTTTGTTAAAGAATTTGAACAGGAAATTGCTGATTATTTAGGAGTAAAACACTGTATTAGTACCTGTAACGGCACAGTTGCCCTAGAATTGGCTATCAGAGCATTAGGATTAACAGGAGAAGTGATTGTACCTTCTTTTACCTTTATCGCTACTGCCCACGCCCTACAGTGGCAGGAAATAACCCCTGTATTTTGTGACATTGATCCTGTTACCCATACCATTGATCCTGATAAAATAGAATCAATGATTACCCCGCGCACTACGGGAATTATCGGGGTTCATGTTTGGGGGCAACCTTGTAATATTGAAGCCTTAAGCATCATTGCCAAAAAGCACAATCTCAAATTAATGTTTGATGCAGCCCACGCCATGGGATGTTCCTATCAAGGAAAAATGCTCGGTGGCTTTGGTGATGCTGAGGTTCTGAGTTTTCATGCTACCAAGTTTTTGAATAGTTTTGAAGGAGGTGCAATTCTTACTAATAATGATGAATTAGCCGAAAAAATAATTTTAATGGAAAATTTTGGTTTTGCAGGACAAGATAAAGTAATTTACATTGGTACAAACGGTAAAATGAGCGAAATTTGTGCAGCTATGGGTTTAACATCACTAGAAAGTATTGAAGAATTTATTGAAATTAATCATCAAAATTATCAATGTTACCAACGAGAATTAAAAGATGTAAAAGGTATTAAATTATTTGCTTATAATCAACGAGAAAAATGTAATTATCAATATATTGTTTTAGAAATTGATAAGAAAATAACTAAAATTGATAGAGATAAATTAGTAGAAATTTTAACCGAAGAAAACATCATCGCTCGGCGTTATTTTTACCCTGGATGTCATCTTTCCGAGCCTTATCGTTCTTATTTTCCCCATGCAGGTTTATTATTACCAGAAACCGAAAATCTATCAAATAAAGTGATGTTATTGCCAACGGGAGCTAGTATGAATTCTGATAAAATTATTAAAATTACCAATCTAATTAAGTTTATTATTGATAATAATACATCTATTGATAAAAAATGTCTTACTAAATAATGACCAAAAAAGCGGATTTAGGTAGTAAAAGATTAATCGGTTTAGCACCCAATAACTGGGTAAGATGGATTACCGAAGATCAAACTATTGAAGTACAAGAATTTCTCTCTTCCGAATTTCAATGGATTGGTCGAGATAACGATGTACTCTTAAAAGTTAATAGTCCTGAAAATGGAGAATTTTTGATATTAAATGAACTGCAATTAAAATATAAAAAAGAAATGCCTTTGAGAATGAGGGCCTATACTGCCTTAGCAGAAGAAAAATATAATTTGCCAGTTTATCCCGTATTAATCAATATTCTTCCTAACTCTCAAAATGAAAATATCCCTAATTTTTATGAATCGGAATTTAAAGGGATTAGAAGCTATCAGAATTATCAAGTTATCAATCTATGGGAGGTAGAGGCAAATCTAGTTTTTGAACAAAATATTTCCAGTTTATTGCCATTTGTACCGATATTGAAAGGAGGAGGAAATGAGGCAACTGTTACTAATGCTTTAGTAGAATTAAGAAAGAATAATCAGCTCGAAGATTTAGAGCCTTTATTATCGTTTTTTGCATCTTTCGTTTTAGAAATACCAATCGTACAAAAAATTATGAGGTGGGATATGACAGTATTAAAAGAATCTCCTTGGTATCAAACTATTTTACAAGAAGGTTTAGCTAAAGGTGAACAACAGGGAATTCAACGGGGAATTAAACAGGGAATTCAACGAGGAGAATTGGAATTGATTAATCGTCTAATTAAAAAACGTTTTGGGGAAGTTTCCGAAAACTTGAAATTTAAACTGCAAAATTTATCCATTGAACAATTAGAATTATTGGGCGAGAGTATTTTTGATTTTAACTCTCTTGATGATGTCAATAATTGGCTGAATAATATTATTTAAAGTACAGGAATAAAAAACTAAAAAAGAATTGAGGTGAACCGATTAGCACCTGTTAAGTTAGCACCAGATATTTTTGTGCCTGTTAAATTTACACCTGTTAAATTGGCACCACTTAATTCAGCTTTGTAGAGATTTGTAAAACTTAAGTCAACATTTTCAAGCGAAATACCAGCCGTAATAAGGTGTGCTCCTCTTTTTTCCAAATTTAGACCTTTTGGAAAAATAGTTTTTAAATCATAAACTAAACCTTTTAAATCAGCATTGTCAAAATGACAAGTACTCAAGTCTAAATATTCTTTTGGAAGACAGTTATTGTAACCTCTAAAGTTAGCTTTACGAAGTATAGCACCTTCAAAATTAATATTTTCTATATTTAATTTATGGTAATTTGACAGTGCTATATTAAAATCCAACTTTTCTAAATTTGCATTATAAAAATTAGTGTTTATTAAGGAACAACGCTGTATATTAGTACCTATAAGATTAGCTTCGGTAAAATCACTGTTATTCAAATCTGAGTCTTCTAAACTAGAGTAAGATAATTCTGTTTTTTTTAGAGAAGCATTAATCAATTTACAACGATAGAATCGTGAATATTTTAAATAAGCTTGGTCAAAAAGGCTACCAGAAAAATTTAAATTACAAAAATCACTTTTCTTCTGAAACTTTATGTTAGTTAAATCTAAATCAGTAATTTCTTTCAAACTATCTCCGTCTTTAGTAGAAATTAACTCATAAAACTTATCAGTATCAATTAACTTTTTTATCACTCTTATTTTCTCCATAA
>PXEJ01000129.1 GCA_003566215.1 Cyanobacteria bacterium T3Sed10_376R1m
AAAAAAGTCACAATTTGTTGTGAATTTAAGAAATATGTCTTTACCAATGTTACAATACATGTTCCCTGGTAAACAAAATCATTCAAGAGAAGAATTACAACAATTATATGAAAATGTCTTTGTTGATATTATAAATTATATTTTAGATAAAGATAAATCTATAAAAGTTGTTTTTATATCTCAAGCCATTGATAATGATTATGAGATCTCTGTTCGGGTCGCAAACATGTTAAATCAAAATTCTGTACGAATCGAGATAATGGATGAAAACTGTAATATAAACACTTTTTTAAACACAATTAAGATGTCTCGATTTGCAATCACTACAAGGTATCATTCACTTTTATCAGCAGTATTGTGCAACGTTCCTTGTTTATCAATTAACTACTCTGAAAAAATTATGGCTGCAATAAAAGACTTTAAATTTAATTCAGTTACCTCTATTACTGGTGAACAGCTTGCAAAAAAAGAATATATAAGGCAACTCAATCATTTATTATTTGATGCACAACCAAATAAAAATAATCAGTTAGAAATTTATCAAGATAAAATAAAACAACAGACTGAAAATTTGATAGATGAAAATTTTAATTAATTATTCTACACTAAAAACAGGAGGAGCGCTTCAAGTTGGGTTATCTTTTTTAGAGGAAATAAAGTCGGTATTTACACATCATTTCCATGTTATTTTATCTAATCAAATTAGAGAACAGCTTTTTATTGATGGATTTCCAAATAACTTTCATTTTTATAACCACTCAGTAGATTACGGTATTTTAAATATAATAGGTTATGACTCGTTTCTTAAATCAATTGAAAATGAAGTCAATCCAGATGTAGTTTTTACACTTTTTGGTCCGTCTTATTGGAAACCTAGAGCGTATCATGTAATTGGTTTTGCAAAACCTCAATACATTTACAAAAAGGAATCACCATTCTTTAATAATATTTCCAATACCAAAAAAATTAATCTCTGGGTTAAAGAAAGATTACATCTATATGATTTCAAATATTTTTCTTCCGAATATATTACTGAAAGTCCTGATGTCTCACGAAAGTTAGCTCAGCGTTTAAAAACAAATAGGGTGCACACAGTTACTAATAATTGCAGTGGGATATATAATTCAAAAATATCGTTGGGAAACAAAATTAGTCTGAAGAAATTTGATGGTATAACACTACTAACAATAAGCGCAAATTACCCTCATAAAAATCTTAACATCCTACCTAATGTTATATCCTATCTAAGGAATGCTTATCCAGAATTTAAATTCAGATTTGTTCTAACGATTGAGCAACATGAATTAGGAAATTTGACAGAAGAACATAAAAAGCATATTACATTTTTGGGCAAAGTAAACGTCAATGAGTGCCCATATTTGTATAGCCAATCAGATATCATGTTTTTGCCTACGTTGTTGGAATGCTTCTCTGCTTCATACCCGGAAGCGATGAAAATGGAGGTCCCAATTATTACTTCAGACTTATCTTTTGCAAGAGGAATTTGTGAGAACGCAGCTTATTACGTAAATCCTTTATCACCACAAGAAATTGGAGAGGCTATTTTAAAAGTTTCAGTAGATAAAAGTTTACAAAAGAAACTAATTGAATCCGGAAAAAAGCAATTAAAAAAGTTTGATACTCCAAAAGAAAGAGCAGAAAAGTATTTAAAAATTTTAGAGAATGCCCCAAATCATCCAGGACCTTAAATCCGGCGGCACTCTTTTAGAAGAAGTACCCGTCCCTCGCGTTGGTTCCGGTAACGTGCTCATCAAAACCCACCCTGTAAAGCTTACCCTTAAAGTGTTGTTTTGCAAATAGAGCATGTCAATAGATTTTTATCGAAAACTCTTATCTAAACCTTTATAAAATGAATTTAGTAGAGCAGTTAGATAACATGTGGTATAAAGAATTTTCTAAAAATTGGGATGATATCATATTCAGGGAGAACATTTTGAGTAAAATTGACGAAAATTCGATGGTATTAGATGCAGGTGCAGGAGCAGGCATTATAGAACACATGAACATAAAAGGATATGCAAAAACAGTTTATGGTGTGGATTTGGATGAACGGGTTGTTGATAATCCATATCTGGATAAAGGGTTTGTTGCAGATGTGGGTAATCTTCCATTTGAAGACAACGTTTTTGATGTCGTTTTTTCAGATAATGTGCTTGAGCATTTAGAACACCCTCTTGAGGTTTTTAATGAAGTTTATCGTGTATTGAAACCGGGCGGTTACTTTCTATTTAAAACGCCAAATAAGTTTCATTACATGCCTTTAATTGCAAGATGTACACCACATAAATTTCACCAATTTATTAATAAACTACGGGGAAGAGATGAAGCGGATACATTCCCAACCCGGTATAAGGCAAATTCCAGTACGGATATCAAAAACATCTCTGTCAAAGCCGGTTTTACTGAGTCTTCGATTCAATTGATCGAAGGGCGTCCCGAATATTTACGGTTTAATTTTCTTACCTATTTGGTTGGAATAACGTACGAACGTATTGTAAATTCGGCAGATTTTTTAAAAATTTTTAGAGTGTTAATAGTAGGCTGGGTGAAAAAATAACTGATGCCTAACCCTGCCAAATTATTTTAATAAATGAAACAAATCATCCAGGACCTTAAATCAGGCGACACTCTTTTAGAAGGCGTACCCGTTCCTCGCGTCGGTTCCGGTAACGTGCTTATCAAAACCCATCGAAGCCTGGTCTCGCTGGGAACAGAAAAGATGCTGGTCAGTTTTGGCCAGGCCAATTTGTTAGACAAAGCGCGCCAGCAGCCCGAACGGGTGAAGGAGGTGATCAACAAAATGAAACCCGACGGTGTACATCCCCCATTGGAGGCGGTGTTTCG
>PXEJ01000371.1 GCA_003566215.1 Cyanobacteria bacterium T3Sed10_376R1m
AAAATACTTCTAAAGTGGGATTTGTTGTCGTTGCGATCGCCCATTGTCCTTCCCCCTCCGTAGGCTCATCATTTAAGCGAATGCGGTCAAATAAACAACCTACCCTAAAGCCGTCTTGTATCCACTGATTAAGATTGCCCGTACTATCTCCCCATTTTGGCTTATACTCATACTCAGGGCTACCATCATCCCTCACCTTCACCGTAGGGGATTTAATGGCATTGGTAAACCAACCCACCGTATTTTGCCAAGATACCATAATACTCATGGTAATGGGCTTATCGGTGGGATTATGAATACTCCACTCAAATACCCCTGTGGGGTAACTAGACTCTTGATAACTTCCAGCCCACACGGGGGAAAATTGCTCACACACTAACTGGGATTTAAACACCCCTTCATAACTAAACCAACTGCGGGGATATAATGCCGAATAAGTCCCTTTCCCTTGAGGATACCATGACCAACTTGATAAACTACCATCTTCGGGTGCATTGGTACTGAGGGCATAAACTTGGGCATCTTCCCCTTCAGGATGTTCAAATACGGCAAACTGACAGGCAGGGAGGGTTTGAAAAGTATGATTGCCCCCATCAATGTGCCATAAATTAAAATCACCACTAGGCGCCCTACCAACACAACCAGCCCCAAAACCCCCCAAGGGCATCCCATGGTTTGGTCCATCATCCAAATTACTCCCGTAGCGCACAGTATAAGGATTGTCCCATTTTTTGCCGATTTCACACTGCCAAGATTGGGGAGGGATTTTAGGTAGTTCGATTTTGAGCATAGTTTAGTGATGGATATTGATTTTTTTTAAATTATCTTATTTAATATAAATACCTTGAAAATGGCATAAAAAAGATACCTAATATTTCTTTACGCAAAAAATATAGCGTTTTTTATAATTATGAGATACATTTATTATTCTCAAGTCCCCCTTATTAAGGGGGATTTAGGGGGATCATTTTGTACCCCGTAACCATGATAATTGCTATATTCATAGAAATTATACCAAGTTCAAAAAATAATACTACATTTATCAGATTTACAAGTCTCCCAAAGTTGGCTGATTTAGGGGGGAGAAATTGATATTATTTGTAGCAAATTTTTAAGTATTTCGTCTTAACAATGAGATAGGGCAGGGTTTGAGATCCAATAATTTTGGATAATCCCCCCCCATCCAAAAAAACTTATTCAACGAAAGTCCACTAGAAAAATCTAACTGCGCAACTCCACCTGGAATTGTTTAGCTAACTTTTCGCGCACCTTATTATGAATCGGATCAACTTCACTATCTTTAAGAGTACCATCAGGAGAATTGTACGCCAAACTAAAAGCTAAACTACGCTTACCTTCTGGTACATTGTCTCCCTTATACTCATCAAATAACTTCACATCTGCTAAAGTTTTTCCCCCAGCCTTGCGCATAGTATTGATAATTTCTCCCACCGTTAAATCAAGAGGTGCAAAGAAAGCCAAATCTCGTTCCACACTAGGATAAGTGGAGTAACCTTTGAATACAGGAATTTTTAAATATCTTTGACTAACATAATTCATTAAAGGTTCTAAACGTAACTCAAAAACGTAAACACTATCAGGTAAATCTTTTTCCTGTCTTAATTGAGGATGAAGTTGCCCAAAAACCCCAATTTTAGTTTTATTTAACCACAAACTAGCAGTGCGCCCAGGGTGCAATCGCTCATCATTGGATTCTGCTTGATAAGTAATAGGAGCTTTCAAACCATTAAATAAACTATTCAAAATACCTTTAGCCTCATACCATGACATGGGTTTAGGTTTACCACTATTTGCCCAGATACCATCGGGGTGCAAATCACCTCCGATAATACCCCCAAGAGCATCACCTTCATGTCTTTTTTCATTTTCGAGCCAAAAAACTCGTCCAATCTCGAAGGCTTTTAAATAGCCATTTCCTTGGGCAAGATTGTATTCAAAGGCATTTATTAAACCATCAATTAAATTACTGCGTAAGGCAGAATATTCACTAAAGAGGGGATTAGCAATTTTTATTTGGGCTTTATCGGGGCTAACAAGGGAATATTGTACCAATTCTGTTAAACCTAATCCCCTTAAAATAGCACTAATTTTGCGCTCAATTTCTACTTCCGTGGATAAGTAACCCACTTGGGATTGAGGGGGTAAGGTATCCGTAAAACGATCATAACCATATAACCGGGCTACTTCTTCAATTAAATCAATTTCTCTCTCTAAATCACGGTAACGGTAAGGAGGGACAGTTATTGCCCAAGCAAGAGGGGTTTCGGTGCTAACTTCTAACTGACAACCTAAATCTGTCAAAATCCTTTCCACATCTTGGGGGGCAACATCCGTTAAACTATCCCCATCTATTACTTTACCCAAAACTTGATGAACACGATTTAGTCTCAACTCGATGGTGTTAGTAAAATCACCACGGCGATTATCTGCTACCCCTTGAGAGGTGACATTTCCCTGCGCTAATTCAGTGATCAGGGTTATTGCACGATTAAGGGCTTTTACTAATTCTACCTGATTGACACCCCTTTCATAACGGGTGGAGGCTTCGGTGCGAATTGCCTGACTTCTGGCGCTTCGACGAATAGGCACAGGTTCAAATAAAGCTACTTCTAAGATTATGTTTTGGGTATTTTCATCTACTTCACTTTCTTCTCCTCCCATTACTCCAGCTAAAGCGATAGGGTGATTGTTGGCGGTGATAAGCAGATTTTGCTCTTTAAGATTTCTTTTTTGACCATCTAGGGTGGTGAGGGTTTCTTTTTCCTGGGCAAAACGGACACCAATTATTAATTCTTGGTTGTTGGTAATTTTGGTTAATTTTTCTGTGTCAAAG
>PXEJ01000019.1 GCA_003566215.1 Cyanobacteria bacterium T3Sed10_376R1m
GGCAACCTGTCATCCTTTGGATGATGAAAACCCAGAGAATTTATTAAAAAATCGTCAATTTTATGAGCAACAATTAGACAGATTTTTACGCCCTGAAGCCCGTTTAAAGGATATTCAAAGCTCAGACTATCGTTAAACTATCAATAACGCTATTTGGGTTATTCCAGTTATAATACTAATGTCGTATAGCCCCAAGTAGTGCTATTAGTCCTCCTCCCAAAAGAGGTAAGATTACTGTAGGTTCAGGAGTAGTCTGAGTGGGAGGTGAATCAAAATCACTCAAACCAATATAAAGACCGTTTACGATAGATCCGTCATCGGTATCACTAACACTGTAGCCCTCCGGCAAATCAGCAACGAGTTCACCCGGACTAAAGCCGAGGGAATTGAAGGCAGACACCCTTGACAATCCAGCTGTATCGGTGAATACTGTCAGACCTGCCCGTCCAAAGAATGCAAATTCAACAATAACTCTTCTTTCGGGATTAACCATAATAGAGTTTGGTGCAAAACTACCCTGAAAACTGTCGGAGTCAAAAACTGTATCAGGTCCTGGAACGAGGTCATCAATATCCGTACTAATCGCACTAGCATTTAGTCTTCTTCTAATTTCACTTTGTACAGGTATTATACGACCGCGATCATCGAATCCATCACCTCTTATCCGTGCCAAAATATCCAGTCGGGATGAAGCACCGCGAATGAAATTAACTCCACCGGGTGGCAAGAAAAGTAATGCCTCCGCACTAGCTGAAAGAAAAGAGTTTAGTGTTATGGGAATCGCTGTGCCAGGTATATGATCTTCGGGTACATTAAACTCTAGTTCAAAACGTGTACTTGCACTACCAGCGATATTGGATGATCCGCCATTTTCTCCAGTGTTTGTTGTCCCTGCATTCATACTCAGTTGTAGCCCCACTGACCCAAGTTCCGCACGCGCACGGGCATTGAATCCACATTCACCACCTACGATGATACTCTGAGGACGGCTAAAAGATAAACGATCAGGACCTCGCAAAGATTGGGAACTGGCTTCTCCACAAGGTCCGATGCCCGTTCCGGGGTTAGAGTAAGCGATACTGTTAATGGTAGCTGCTTGAACAGCAGCAGGAACCGAAAAAATTACAACTAGGGGTATAAGTTTGATTAGGTTCATAGTTGCTATAACCTCTCAATATCTTCAATATCTATATAGTTGAAACTTGAGTACGTAATTAGTTATACGTACATACAATAGATTTGGCAACACCGTAACATATGCAAAGTAATATGTCAAAGTTTTCTTTACACACCCCAACTTGTTACCTTTTGGATTTTGTAGGGTGGGCATTGCCCACCAGTTAACACCTTAAGATAATCTTTGGTAATAGAAAGCTGTATTATCCTTATTTCAAATGACTAGACTATAAGTGACAATTATCGATTCTCTATAGTGCTTAAGTTTTAGGAAACATATTTTTTTTGTTTTCGTCAATGTAGTTTAATTGATGATCACAAGGAAATTTTTGTTATGTTTAAATCCTTCCAACCTAATTCCCAAAAAACGTGCCGTCGCATTACTCGTCCTAAATCTTTAATTGCTATCAGTTTGTGTGTTGGTCTTTTTTCTAGTACGGGTATCAATTCTGTTTTAGCTCAAAGCAGTCGTTCAAGACATTACAGGGGCAACCCTAACCCGAATATTCCTACATTTATTAATAATAGTTCAAATAATCGTGATTGGAATAACCGATCTAACAATAGTAGTATTTCTCAGTCTAATCAAAGATATACCCTTTCTTCTGGGACAGTAATTCCCTCAACATTTGCTGATGGTGAAAAAATCTATGTTACTAGGGAAGAAACTTTACCCCTTACTATCAGAGTTGATCGTGATATAAGAGATAGCAATAGAAATATAGTTATCCCTGCTGGTAGTCAAATAAGGGGGGAAATTCGTCCGGCTGGGCGTGGTTCTCGTTTTTTCGCTCAAACTGTAGTTTTTTCTAATGGTCAGCAAAGAAGTATTAATGCTGAGTCTAATATTGTGACACGGACAGAGGTTATTGAGAGAGGCAAGGATAGTAGTTCTGTCTGGAAAGGTGCTGTGGCGGGGGCTGCTGCGGCTACTCTTATTTCTGGGGTGACGGGTAATCGAGTTATTTCTACTGAGAAAATTTTAGGTGGTGCTGGGTTGGGTGCTTTGGCTGGTTTATTTATGCGTGGCGATCGCACTTCGGTTGAGGTAATTTCTTTTGATGCCAGACGAGATTTAAATCTTACCCTGCGTTCTAGCTTTACTTATTAGGAAAAGAAAAGTAAACCCTTTCGTTACAATGAGTTAGTAAATGTAGCGAATAAAAAAATGAATCGTAAAACTTTTTTTGGTATCAGTCTTGGTGCCATATTCCAAAGTATTTTTTTCCCTAATCTTTATGGGGAAGTGTTAAAACAAAAAAAAGAGTCTTCCACAAAAGAAATTAAAAAAATTTCTTTATCTAATCAGCAGTGGCAGAATAAATTAACCCCAGAACAATACCATATTCTTCGGGAAGAAGGCACAGAAAAACCTTTTACCAGTCCTCTTAACAATGAAAAGCGTAAGGGGACTTTTGTTTGTGCTGGATGTGACTTATCTTTGTTTACATCTTCTATGAAATATGAAAGTGGTACTGGTTGGCCTAGTTTTTATAATGCGATCGCTTCTCACATTGACACAAAAACTGACTTCAAATTAATTTTACCCCGCACGGAATATCATTGTGCTAGATGTGGAGGTCATCAAGGTCATGTCTTTAATGATGGACCAGCACCCACCGGAAAACGTTATTGTAACAATGGTTTAGCTCTCAAATTTGTCCCTGAAACTTAAA
>PXEJ01000250.1 GCA_003566215.1 Cyanobacteria bacterium T3Sed10_376R1m
ATTACTGCCATCAAATTTCAATATCTGGTACGGATTACAGCCCAAAAAAGAATATCTGGCCAGATGTTCACCACCTTCAACTGATTCCAGGAGAAATGGCATTTCAGCCCCTTCTCTGATAGACAGAAACAATGACACGGGCGTCAGAATATCCGCCAGCATTCTGCGGGATACGGGGATTGCCGTATAGCTTTTAGCCAGCTCCTTAAATTGTTCAAGTTTCATAGATGCCTAAAATAAAAAAACCCACTCCAGAAAACTGCAGTGGGTTTAGAAAACTTTTTGTAAAACGTATTTACATCATAGTGATTCCACTGCCGAATATGTCGGGCTGTGCCACCACCAGTTTGTATGTACGTTTGTTTTAATCATGGCTTTGAAACTATCCCTTCCTGAAATGAAATGCAACTCCGGCTCACAGATTTATCGGTTGGTAAAGTTTATTCTCTCAGATTATTCCGGAGTGAACCTGAACCAGACTCTTCCTCTTCGTGATCTGAAATTTCGATATGTGTCAAATTTTCATTCTCATCCTGATGTGAATGAGTTTTAGCTTCAGATTCCTGAGATAGATCCAGAAGCTGAGTTGCCAGTTCGGAAAGTGTGTCAACAGTATCTGTAACTTCTTCCTGATGTTTATTGACGGATAGATTTCTGAAGTATTTGATAACCGGATATAAAAGAGTCGACAAAACTGCCCCCGCTGCAATTCCTGGCCAAACTGTATTCAAAAAACTGAATGAAAGGACTCCCCCCAGGGCTATAAAAACAGGAAAAAAGACAGCCGGATAAATAAAATCATAATCTCCGTTGTTCCAGTTCATTCCCCATAGCTGCCGTTTACTAACTCTTATGCGAAATTTTTCGCCTCTGTTTTGAAGCAATACCCGTGTGGTGTAGTATCCCATATTATCGGTGTACTGCCATTCGAGACTTGTAGAGGATTTTCGAACTTTAGCTTTACCGTTATAATTCTTCCAGAGATCGTCCCACCAGTTTATATCTTTATCGGATGTGCCATATTTGTGGTTCAACTCAGTAACCATGTCATCCATGATTTGAGATCCAACATTAACATTTAGCCATCGCTCAGATACAATCTCTTTCTTTTTAACTTCAGCTTTTTCTTTTGTTTTATTTCCTGTCAAAACAGAATGTTTTTCAAAATCTCTTGCTGCTTTTTGAACAAGTTCAGGATCTATACCTGATTCTGCTGCGATCTGCTCAAGCTCAGATATAGTCAGGCCTTTTCCGGAACTGCTTCCTCCGGTAACCGATCGTTCAGCTTCCAGCTCAACTGCCCGGCGGATTATAGAAGATATCTCCTCTTGTGAATATATTCGGACAGACATAAATTTTATAACTGATGTTTTGGATTGGTTCTTTTACAACCGCTAATCTATACGAAAATTACATTGTTTGGTTACTGATGCAGGAAGAATTTTGTTAATTAACGTTCCTGCAATTATACAGCTTTATTAAGTGCTACTAATAAACTAAAAATTATACTTTTTCTTAAACCAATCATAAGCCTCATTTATATCCTTCATTTTTTTATCCGCGATTTCAGAAAACTCACGTCCTAAATTATTTACTCTATCTGGATGATATTTTTTTGATAGGTTGCGATAATTTTTTTTAATGTCTTTGATTGTAACCTTTCCTTCTAACTCCAAAATCATACCGTATTTAACAGCATCAGAACTTCTTATAAACTCATTAGTTGATTGATAATCCTTTCTTTTATTTTGATGTGTTCCGCTTCTATTGTAATCATTCCAAGAATTTTCCTCTTCTCCTAAAACAGGACACTCATCATTCTTTTTTCTTGCCCAATCATAACTCCACCCGCATTTTTTACAGTGACCATCAACAAAATGATGATTTAAAAAATTGACCTCGTCCTTTCCAAAAGATTCTTCTTTAGAATTTTTTTCTCTGCTTTCTGATATAGGACATTTCCATCCGTTAATTTTGGCCCATTGCTTAGACCAACCACATTTTACACAAGATCCATTCTCAAATAGATGATCTGTATTTTCTTTATAATGATTTTTCAAACTTAGAACTCCTTAAAATTATACAGACAGATTAATAGACAAGATTGATGTTAACGGCCTGGCAAATAAGTGGCACAGCTAAGTACTTGAATATAAGTAACTAAACGCAAACGCGACCGCTTGATTTGCAATGATTGTTATACGCCGAATACCACTTAAACCCAAATTATTTTCCCGTCTTTAAATTTATTCGTTTTTCCTATTTCAGAACCAAGGTGCCGTCTTCCCGAACTAATGGAATTGGAAACTTTGAAATCACTTACATGTGTTAATTTATAACTTTTTTCAACTACGCTCGGTTTGAGTACAATATTTTCAACTACCGTTATTTCCTGTACTGATGGATAAGTTATTGCTTCTATTTTGCCGTTATAAATTGAGTTAAATATTTTATTAGCTAAGGATGCAGTGAAAAAGTATATGTTTTGTGAGTTTTGGGTTTCTTTTTGGGCAAAACAATCTGAGATAAAAATTAAAAAATTTTTTATTTGAGCTATTTCTTTTTCAGATAAACCTCTGAGACTTTGTTCAAGTTGAAGAGTAAATTCATCATCTCTGTTTTCTTCAAATAATTTCCTCTTAAATTTTTTATAAAAACTACTATCACTCTTTGGTCTAAAAATTGGATAAGTTAGGATATTTTGATTCATATTATCTTCATTCATTACCCAATTTGAAACAGTATATATTTCATTTTCTTTAGGATTCTTTTCTTTTATAGCAGTTGGATGAAAGAAGGTGCCGTAAAAAACAGATTGACCTTTAAGATTTGCTCTCCCATAATTTTTGA
>PXEJ01000033.1 GCA_003566215.1 Cyanobacteria bacterium T3Sed10_376R1m
CGAAAAAACCAGCCCACCAATACCAATCTTAATACTAAAGCAACTAAAGCTCCTGTTATACCAATTATCCACAGGGAAATATCAGTAAATTCAACCCATTTGGCTGTACCAACCGCTAAAATCCCCCCCACCAGAGGGCTTAAAATTAACTGGACTAATTGGATAACTCTCAAACCAACTAATTTTTTAGTGCCAAAAAACTCAAAGAATGTCCAAGACACTAAAATTGCCAATATAATTTCTGGTCGAATTTTGTCCAAAAGAGGTAAGTCTGTCCAAAGTTTTTCTAAATTGGCTAAACCGATAATTAGTAAAGGCAATCCAAGTCTAATACCTCCGGATGCTGATGCTGATAAAATAGCTAAAATTTGAATCATGGAAGTTTGAATTTTAAATTAATGTTTTCTTTTTTTTATTGATGGGGCGTTCAAACCTCTGTTAATAGGGTGTGGAGTTGGTTAAATATTTAATATTGACTTTAAAATATGCTAATATTTAGAAATAAAAACTACCTTACTTTAACAATTTTGATTTAAAGATTTATTCTTTGTTCCTTAATCTTTGCTAATAAACTGTAAATTTATACGATAGAGAAAGTCAATTTGCAATCTAACTTCTCAAAAATTTTTTCTAACTCTAATTAATTAAGTTAAATAGAAAAATATCTTCATCTATCTTATATTTCAGGAGTAACCCTTAATAGAATTTGTTTTTCATCCCCCAAAGGTTTTGTAATCGCAAAAACTTTTTTAGACTCGTTGATAGTTCGGTCTTGAAAATTATCTATCTCCAGATTGTCAACAATCTCCTTGATGGTGTCAATAATTTCTGGTTTTTTAAACATCACAATCAGACACATAAGAGCATTAATCCTTTTTTGTGACTCAATACCCCACTCTTCATCATTCTCATGATAGCAGAACGATTGTTCCTGTTTTTGTTCTTCTAAAAGTGTTTCGTACTTAAAATTAACCTTGTCAATAGCTTCTAATCCCCTTTCTAATAATCCCATCATCATCTTAACTCGTACCCATTGATGATGTTTAAATTGAAACTCTTTCGCTAATTTTTTACCAGCTTGATGTCCTTTTTTCTGCAAATTTTTGATTTCTTTAGCACTCATATTGAGGTTTAATCCTCCTTCCTCCTCTTTGAGATAAATTTTGACAATTCGTTCACGATAGCTAGGTAATCCAGACTGCATCGTATCTCGGTAATTCTGAGCAGTGGGAAATATTCCTTTGATGACAATATCCACTAAATTTTTTAATTCATATCGCACCGAAGAAGGAATATGAGAAGGTTTAGACAGATAAATGCTTTTTTCTAGGTCATTTGTATCTATGGGGGGGATTATATAACTTTGAGGGTTAATATTACTAGGAATAAAACTAAATTGATCAGTATCTTGCTTAGTAACTAAATCAATGCCAAAGGTAGGATAAGAAGGCACTAAAGCATCGAAAAAATGAATAGGAAAGTTGCTACAAATCCCGCCATCGGTAAATAAATTTAACAGTAGATCTTTTTCCTCAATAATTGTCTTATATTTAGGGGATGCCTTGATACTATACAAAGGAATCATACTAAATAAAATCGGAAAGCTCATACTCATTCTTGTTGCTACCAAGACAGGCATATTTTTGCCAACGGGTAAAAAGTGGTATTCTTTTCCTTCTGGATTTTTTATTTTAGGTAGTTTAAATGTGTTATTTTGTTCGTATTCTTCTTTTTGTTTTACTTCTAAAATATCAATCATATAATCTACTAATTCTTGGGGAAATAATTTATTAAATTCATTTCTTTCAAAAATAAAATAGTGATTATCAAAAGGTAGTAAATAAGGTTTATTTTCACTTATATTAGTCGTTACCATTCTTAAGGTAATTTTATGTTGGCTGTCTTCTATTTCCAAATCCCCAAAGGTCAGAGGTTTCTTGTTATTTAGCCCTGAACATTCTTGAATAACGTTGTGTAACCATTGAGTTACTGCTTTTCTTTTTTCTCCTTTAACGGGGGAGACTCCTTCGATTCCAGTACATAAACCCCAGTAATTTTCTTGAAGATGTTTGAAGTGATAATTTTCTCTTAAGCTATGGAGGTTTAAATTGCTAAAACCAAAGGTTGTTTTTGTAAAAATGGAAATAATCGGAACAATATTTTTTAATAAAAAAAGCTGTTTATTTTTTGCTTCAAGTAGCTTTAATGTTAAGTTGAATAATTGTTTATTTTCTTTAGTTGGTTGAAATAGACTTTTTAAGTTAGTAATTTTGTTATCTTCAGATAAAAATTGTTCTGTTTTTTTGCTAAATATATTAAAACTTTTTTTATTTCCTTCTCTACGTCCATATTCTGCGGCGGCAGTGGCACAAGCTGCGATCGCACCGGCAGAAGTACCACCAATCTGTTTAAAATAGTAATTATCGTTGACTAACTCTAAAATGGCGGGAGGATAGACAATACCACTAGCAATACCTCCTTTCATCACCAAATCACAAGGTTTTTTCTCCCCACTGGGAGAATTACTTTCAAAATCATTAGTCATAATTTTTTCCCTTGATAGTAAGAGTAACAACAACAATTAAATCATTTTTTCTAGGGACTTTATGTCCCTTTTGAGCATCAAATTAACTTAATAAGGCCACTTCCAGTGGGTAATTTCATCCTTATCAATGCCGTGGGTATGGGCATAGTTGAGGTTATCAATGATTTGATCTTTCATTAACTCCTTCAGGTATCCTGCCCGAGAACCTAGTTTTGGCACACGATCAATTACATCTATAACTAGATTAAAGCGATCAATTTGATTTTTGATAGCCAATTCGAGGGGAGTATTAATATTTCCTTCC
>PXEJ01000097.1 GCA_003566215.1 Cyanobacteria bacterium T3Sed10_376R1m
AGTACAACGAAGCCAGACTGCAAAACGAGATTGGCGACTTGTCCAACAGTCGGGCGCAAACGGCTTTTCGATTTTTGGTGGCCGATGCCTACAGTAGCGGACGAAGAAAGGCCGGACACTCGCTGCTTGACCACGGGATGACCGGGGAGGCTCAGTACAGTGCGTTCCTGGACAAAAAGACGTGTGGAGCCTGTGAACAAATGGACGGGCGAATCTTTAAGGTGGGGAGCGCAGACTATGTTGCTTATTCGCCGCCTTTGTGGAATTTTGCGGGTGCCAGTAAGTGTCGGTGTCTGTGGGTGTACTTCATGACTGGCGAGGCCCCTGGGGCTTTGGAGGACGAGGATGATGGAATCTGATATGACTCCGGTGTTCGGGTTTACTGTGGTGTGCTTGCAAGACGCGGAAGGCCGTCGCCATTACCAGACTCGCCCTGTCGACATTGAAGGGGGCGAGACTTTGTTTTTTGGTGATCTGGAAGATCACTTGGCTGCGTTTGCTGTGATGCAGGCGAAGGCGACTGCGCACCTGACTTCTCTGTTTGTGCGTCAAGCATTCGTTGATGCGGCACAGAGCGACACGGGCCTGGTGTCCCTGGACGGTCGCCCGGTCAAGAGCCGGAAGGACTATGTGAAGTCTGGAAGGTCGAGGCGTTGACATTGGCAAAGCAATCCAACAACAATGGGACTGACCCACGCCGCCGAACTTGTCCATTGTGCGGGAAGTTGATAGGGGAGGCTGTTGTGGGGGGTGATGGAGAACTGGTGTTCGTGGGAGAGTTTGTTTGCGCTCGAAGCAGGTGCAAGGCGCGACTGGTGTCCACACAGCAGACAAAGGGGCAATTGATATGCCAATCAAAGCGTTGACGGATTTGCCGAAGGTGTTTCAGGGCCTGCCAGAAATGGCCAAACAGATAGCGTTGGCCGTGTTGTCGCGGGTGATGCCTGACTCTGACAGCGAGGAAGATGCTATTCGACTCGCTTGGGCGTCAATCGGCGCTCGGTTCATGCAGAATGGGGACAGCTGGGTCGTGAGGTCCGACGAACAGACCGCGACCGCTTCGGCTTCTCTGTTGTATGGCGACGACGTGTCCTTGGTTTCATTGCTGCCGGAGAAGTACAAAGACCTTCCAGATTCCATGCGCGATGATATAGCCTGGAGGTTTGAGGGGTTCTTGCGAATCAAGGGAATGGCCGACAAGGTAGTTGAGGCGATTGATGCCTACATTGACGAGAGCTTTATACAAGTGAACGACAAGTGGGTCCGTGTGATGGCGAGTGCTTCGGATGGGGCGCGACCGGACGACAATCTAGAGAACTGTGCGGTGATGGTGTTCCCCACGGCATCGAGCGAGACCGCCCCTGCCGACGAAGACTTTACTGAGGTCAAGTTGTTTGGGGCCAAGACTTACTACCTTGGACCAGAGATTCAAGTGTTCCCGGCGCCTGGGGTGTACTACAAGGCGTCGCCATACGGAGGAAAGTTGAAGTATGACCTTTCAGGGGAAGTGATTCCGACGATGGTCAAGAATTTCAACAACCACGTGACGGGCACATGGGTTCCTCTGGACTACAATCACCGAACCTTTGTGGCGGGAGAGGCGGGAAAGGCGGCTGGATTCTGTGTCCCTGGGTCCATGTATCAGCGAAAGGATGGAACCGCGTGGGTGGTGCCGGTCTACACAAAAGCGGCCAAGCAGGGCATCATTGAGGGGGAATGGATTGGTCAGAGCCCAGAATGGCGGTGGGATTACCCAGACCGCACGACCCCCAAAAGAACTTTCGGACCAACAATGGTCGCTCTAGCCTTGACAAACTCAAAACTATTTTGGACAATGGCTCATGTCAAAGCCAGCAGTCAAACCCCTGGCACAAAACATGGGTTGAGGCAGAAGGAGCAGGCAATGTTCAGCAAGGCATTCTTGGAGTCGTTGGGCTTGAATGAAGGGGCAACCGAGGCCGACGTGGTAAACGCGATTGGCCAACGTGACGCGCAGCATCAGGAACAGCTTGCCAGTGCTTCGGCGGAATTGACTGCCGTTCGGCAGCGTGAGCAACAGCTGTCCGCGCAGCAGTTCCGCCGGGATGTGGGGGAAGCGTTGGACACCGCCGAGCGGGAAGGCAAGATCCTGCCAAGCCAGCGGGCCTACTTTGAGCAGTCAGCGTCCGCGTCTTCCGATGCCCTTCAGGCTTTCAAGGCGTGGTCGGGTGGTGCAGCCAAGGTGAACCCCCCGACGAACATGCAGGGCCACGACGACCAACCGAGCCCCGGAGACCAGCGACCGGCGGGGCCAAAGGGTAGCGCGATGACCAGCGAGCAGGCGGTCGACGCGGTGTGTGAGCAGATTGACGTGATCATGGCGTCGGGCAAAACGTTCGAGGAGGCGGAGAGGGTGGTGCTTGCCGATCCGAAGAATCAGTTGGCGCTTCGAGTCATGGCTGGTATGGCGTCCAGCGACCATGCACTGGCGTACAAGCGATAAGGGCAGACCGGCAGCAGTTGTTGCAGCAGCTAGGAAGGAGATAGACAGATGGCTACTTCGATTCAAAGCCCGATTGATGGACTGACCACAACTTTTGTGGCCGGGGACGACCTTCGCGCGCACCAAAATAAGTTGATTGCCTTTTCCGGCTCGGAGTCCAGGGGGTTGCCGGTCGGGGGAGTGGCTGGTGCAAACGAGGTTGTGGCAGGAGTGCTGACCGACAAGCCTAACGACACCGAGGCGGGGTCGTTGCAGGTAAACGGGCTGGCGTGGGTCGTGGCAGACGGGAACGCAGCCGCAATCGAGGCGGGCGACCTTGTGGGTTCGGATGCGGCAGGCAAGGCTGTCAAGAAGACCACGGA
>PXEJ01000326.1 GCA_003566215.1 Cyanobacteria bacterium T3Sed10_376R1m
CCGGACCAAATACGCTTGTTACCAATGCCTAAAAATTTTTGCTAATACTATTTTGAAGGAAAATCTACCCAAAACTAAGTTTAACCAAATGTTGTGATTTATTTAATTGAAAACGTAGAAAACGGTACGACTAAAATCGGTTGGTCAAAGCATCCTCACGAAAGACTAGGACAGTTACAAACAGCTAACAGTTATGTCTTAAGATTAGTAAAAGTTTACGATAATATTGATCGGGTAAAAGAAAGATATTTACATCGGGCATTGTGGCAGTATCGATGTCGTTTTAATAGTGAATGGTTTAATTTAAATAGCAGTCAATTGATTGATATTTGTGACGAATTACTCAATCATTATTTTCAAAAATAATTGTTGTTTTCATACTAACTAATGATATAATAAAAACAACCAAGGGAATTAGCTTACGGCAATTTCCCTCGGTTGTTTTCTACATCCTTCACGATAAAAAGGACAAATTAATGATAGCACTTTTAGAGAAAACAGACTTGCAAACAAATCTTGAGATTGCAGCCGAAGAACTAAGAATTAATTTACAGAATCAATATTCCACAGACTTTGTAAAACGATATATAGAAGTAAAAGTCAACGAATTTATTGATGAGTTAGTTTTTGCGTCGGCTAAGAACCCTCGCCATATTGATGAGGAAATAGCAATCTTTTATGAGTTAGAGGATTGTTTTGAGTGTTGATACCCATAACTCCAGTTCCAAAACCACGAATGACCCAACGGGATAAATGGGCAAAACGCCCTTGCACTCAAAGGTATTGGGCGTTTAAGGATGAGATTAAATTTTATCTGGACGTGATACCCCAACCATGTCTAATAATATTTACCATGCCAATGCCTAAAAGTTGGTCAAAAAAGAAACGTTTAGAAAAGAACAATAAACCACACACAAATAAACCTGATTTGGACAACTTAATTAAGGCGTTATCCGATGCTGTTTATGATGACGATCAGGCACTGTGGAATTATTGGTTGGTAAAGATTTGGGGAGAAACAGGTAGTATTGAAATTGAGGAATTAACCATAGATGATGCCCGACAATATATCAAACATTAAATTACGGCTATTTGATGCAAAAGATGCTAGTGATTTAGCTATGATTCGTCAAGAATTTGATGGCAATGATATAGCTATTGCTTATTCTCAAATTAGCGGAAGTGTAAAAGAACGAATCCATAAATTAAGCCAAGGATTAAAAGTAGAAAACAATATAAAAAATGACGATTCTTTACAAATGTCAGAAGTTAAATATGATTTATTGATTTCTTGGTATGCAAAAGGTACAGATAGTGAAACGGATATTGAATGGGAGGATTTGTTGTCATCAATAAAAGAAAACTTTATTGATTTAGGGTTTCTATCTAAGCAACAAAGAATCGATTATGTGCGAAAACTATTCAATGTTCCGTCAAATAAAATGATCTGGGAATTGTGTGATCGTCATTGGATTGTGCTTTATTATTTCTTAAAAGATTGGGCAAAAAGACGGGAGAAAATGGTCGTTCTACCGAGTTTTAGTAAAGTAGCGTGAACAAAATTAAAATTAATGAAGGGGAAATTATCCCCTTTTTCTTGTAAAAAATTGGAGTAAAAAATGCAAGTAGTTCGTCGGGATGGTACAAAAACTGGATTTAATATTAGTAAAATTCGAGCCGTTGTTAATTGGGCTTGTGATGGATTGGATGTGAATTCATTGGAATTAGAATCTAGTTTTACAGCCCGATTTAGAGAGGGAATGACAACTAATCAAATTCAAAATAATCTGATTGATGGTGCATTATCCTTATGTGATTTTGAGAATCCTGATTGGAGATATGTTGCTGGTCGATTGAAAATGTGGGGATTAAAAAAAGATATTTTTGTCACACGGGGGTATGGCTATAGTACCACCGAAAAAGATTTTATTACGACTTATCCAGCTTGGGTGTCTGCGCAGTTGCTGACCCATAGCTATGACCATCGTTTATCTGAATATTCCATGGAGGATTTAACCGAAGCTGGGTCATGGATTAATCCTGAATTAGATAAAGATTATGACTACGCTGGAGCGGTAATGCTCACTGATCGGTATCTATTAAAGTATGAATTACCCCAAGAAGCGTTTTTGACTTGTGCTTTATTATTAGCATTGCCCGAAGAAAAAGAAAATAGATTGTCCTTCGCTAAAAAGGTGTATGATGCCATTTCTCAGAGGAAAATTAGTTTAGCTACTCCCATTTTAGCCAATCTTCGAGTTCCTAATGGCTCATTAACCAGTTGCTTTATTGTTGCCATGGATGATAACCTCGAAAGCATTTATAGAGAAATTACTAATACCGCTCGTATATCTAAGCAAGGCGGTGGTGTAGGTGTCAATGTCTCCAGTATTAGAGCGACTGGTAGTAAGGTAATGGGTAAAGACAACGCATCTGGAGGAGTAATACCTTGGATTAAGTTATTGAATGACACCGCTATAGCTGTTAATCAAGGCTCAAAACGGTCTGGGGCGGTGACTGTTGGTATTGATAGTTGGCATTTAGACCTACCAGAGTTCTTAGAAATGCAGACTGAAAGTGGTGATCCTCGTCGCAAGGCTTTTGA
This sequence comes from Cyanobacteria bacterium T3Sed10_376R1m, assembly GCA_003566215.1. GTDB lineage: Bacteria > Cyanobacteriota > Cyanobacteriia > Cyanobacteriales > Cyanobacteriaceae > Cyanobacterium. The sequence continues at coordinate 2,606 of PXEJ01000326.1, forward strand.
TATTTTCCCCCAAGTGATTGTATCTGATGAATTTATGAATCGGGTTCAAAATAATCAAGAATGGACATTCGTTGACCCTTATGAGGTAAAAACCAAGTTAGGATACGACTTGCCTAAGCTGTGGGGCGAGGGCTTTAACGTTGCTTATGGTCAAATAGAATTGTCTTTAGATAAAATTATTACTAAATATAAAAAGGTAAATGCTAAAGATTTATTTAAAAGCATAATGCGATCGCAA
>PXEJ01000133.1 GCA_003566215.1 Cyanobacteria bacterium T3Sed10_376R1m
GGCGGTATCCATACAGAAAGTGATGGCAAGGCGAGGGATTTATACATAGAGAGTAGTTATGATGAAACTCAACCAAACAAGATTCATTTTTCTTCTGTGGCTTTAACTCAATCTTCTAATATTGATGATGAAGTAAAAAGAAAACGGGAGGATGATTTATCAAGGGATTTATCTTATGGTGATAATGAGGATAAAAGAGAAAGACAAAAAGTAATGGCTTCTGTCAATAGCAATCTTGAAAAAGAAATAATCCCTGAGGAAAATAAAGAAACTTTTAAGCCTTTAATTGCTATTAGCAATGATAATTTGAACTTAGAAGAAAGCATCTTGCAGTGGGAAAAAGTAAATCAGAAAGCTAGTCAAACTCAAAGGGAAAGACAACAGGCAAATTTACCTTTACTTGAAGATTTGGAAGGATTGTTTAATGGTGATATTAATATAAAAGCTTCTGTAGAAGAAGGTGTTAACCTTAATTTTAATTTTCAGGGGGATAATTGGAATTGGGGAAAATATAAAGGGGATACCATCATTGCTAGGGGTAGTTTTAATGATGGTTTGTTAACGATTCTTCCTATTCGCATTCAGGATAATGAGAGTATTTTGTCTTTGAGTGGGACTTTTCGCCAAGAGAGAATTTCTGGGCAAGTTATCCTAACTAATTTACCATTAAGTGATGTTGCTCAAATGGCTAATGTACCTTCTAATCTTGAAGTTGAAGGAATTGTTAATGCCAATATTGTTATTAGTGGTAGTCAAAATAATCCTTTAGGTAGAGGTAGTATTGATGTTGTCTCGGCTAAAATTAATGGCAATAAGATTGAAGAAATTAATGCTAACTTGGGTTATCGTGATTCTCGCTTTGATTTCTTAGCTAGTAGTAATTTAACTGGGGATAAGGAGTCGGCTAGGTTGATTGGTAGTCTTCCTTTTAAGTTTTTTCCTCAGTCTAATAATCCTGAGAAAGATGATTTTCGTTTTAATTTAAATATTGAGGAGTCTGGTTTTGGCTTATTAAAAGTAATAACCAATAATCAGTTTGATTTAGTTGATGGTAGTGGGGGGGTTGATTTAAGTATTACTGGGGAATATAACCAAAACTCTAATCAGATTACTAACGTTACGACTCAAGGGATTGCTAATTTATCTGATGGGCAGATGATGGTTGAATTTATTCCTGATACTCCTATTACTGACATTAATGGTGAGATTTTATTTGATTTTGATCAAATTTCAATTCCTAGTTTGACGGGAAATTTTAGTGATGGGGATATTATTGTTACGGGTAGTTTACCTTTATTTTCTGATTCTTCTAGGGGTGATAGTCTTAATGTTTCTGTTGATAATTTAGTGTTTAATCTTGATAATCTTTATCGAGGGAATGGCATGGGAATGATTGATATTGGGGGAAGTGCGATCGCACCTATTTTTTCTGGTAATATAACCTTATTTGACGGCGAAATCCCCCTTGCTGATAGGTCAAATAATGGCAACAATGACCAAGATATTGATTACTCTAGTTTACTCAACAATCCCCTAATAAATAATGCAAAAGTATCTCAATTAGAATTAACCCTAGCTGATAACGTTACTATTAACCAACCTCCTTTGCTTAGTTTACAAGGAAGGGGAAGTTTAATCCTTAATGGAACTTTGAACAATCTTCAACCAGAAGGAGTTATTAATTTGACGGGGGGGAAAGTAAACTTATTTACCAGTCAATTGCGTCTTAGCTCAGACTATAATAACACTGCCAAATTTACCCCTGAAAATGGTTTTAATGCCTTTTTGGATATGCGTTTAGAAACTAAGGTTACTCAAACCAGTCGCAATCAATTTGTAAATAATATCGGGATAAATGAAATTAGGGATGATTTGAATAACACCGCCAATATCGTAGAAACAGTTAGGGTAACGGCGAATGTTAATGGTTTGGCCGATAATATTGATAATAGTTTAGAGTTAACCAGTAGCCCCCCCCGTAATGAAACAGAAATTATTTCTCTTTTAGGAGGTGGTTTTTTGAGTAATTTTGGTGATGGTGATAGTGGTTTAGCCTTAGCCAACATTGCTAGTGCTGCCTTTTTTGGTGGTATTCAAAATCTGTTAAGTGATGATTTTGGGGGAGTTGAGTTTAGAATTTTTCCCACTCCTTTGATTAACACTGATACAAGGGTTTCTACCTTAGGTTTAGGGGGAGAATTAAGTTTTGACTTTAGAGATAACTTTTCTTTTTCTGTACTCTCTATTTTAACGGAGGAACAACAACCTTTATATAGTATTCGATACCGCCTTAATCAACAAACTATCCTAAGAGGTTCTACTGATTTTAACAACGAGAATCGGGCGGTCGTTGAATTTCAGTTAAGATTTTAAAATAGATTATCTTCAATCCATAATTTTCCACGGTTAAATGCTTCTTGGGCAGTGTCAAATTCGTTTTTTTCTTGGACAATTTTCCCTTCAGAGTTAACAATCCGAAATTCCCACTTAATGGATGAACTATAACCTACTATCAAAAGGTTTTTGCCAACATGAATTACTGAATGAATTTTTTGATACATAAAATACTTGGTTTGGTGATGAAATTTTGTATTATCTTCTTATTTTTTGCTTAATAATGTTCAAAAGAAAAGTAAAATTAAAATAATGTATATAAGGGGTAAGAATATGACCAATTCAGAGGGAAAAACCAAAAAGCCTTTACCACTACCGCCCTTAGTTCCCCCCGGGGGAACAAGAATAGAAGATGAAGACGATCGCACTAGAGTCAGTACAGGGAAAATCCCCCTCAAGCCCCCTACCAACACGATGAAAAAAAGTGTCTCGCCCCTA
>PXEJ01000302.1 GCA_003566215.1 Cyanobacteria bacterium T3Sed10_376R1m
AGCCTGGCCCGGTCGGTAATAGATACCGTCGGCACCCCAGCCAGACGTCCAACCCAGAACTTCCTCGGTATCCACATCAACCGTCAGGCTGAAATCGTTACACAACGCCCTCGGGCACGCCCAGTACAGACTGGTCGCATCCATCCAGAGCACCGCCTTGGCGATGTCGTTGATTTCGAAGATGTTGTAAACCTCCGAATCGGTGTCGAACTTCCCCTCAGCGTTGAACGTGGCATCCCTCCGGCCCGGAGATCGGTTGGTATAACCCCCCGAGTCCGAGTCACCCCACTCGCTGCCACCGGCAAGCGTCGGATTGACATCCCAAGAAGTAATCCGGGCGACAAGGGTGTCTTCCACGACGAATTTCCCATTACGGCCGGTAAGTGTACCTTCACTAGACATGGTTTTCTCCTGTTAGGATTGTGAGCTGCTGCTACTAGACGAACTTGAACTGCTAGATGACGACGAGCTGGAACTACTGCTGGACGAACTGGTCTCGTCATCATGCCTACCGAGCACCCAGACGCTGTAATTGACGTCGCCGCCGTTGGCTGTCAGCTTGATCCGGTGGTTGGTACCATCGTCTACGTCGAATGCCCCCGAATCCGGCTGATACTTGAGCAGGGAACCCCCACCCCGCAAAGCACCGCCCGTGGCCACCGTATGTGTGCCGATAGGAGTCCATCCGTTTGTCCCGTCTGGTTCAATTTCCAGCGATCCTGCGGCATCAATAGCATTTTCGTTCTTGATCAAGATCGCAACTACCCGTTCCATCTCGATCAACTGCCCCAAGGCATCACGACCATCACCGGCACCTGCATCCAACCCGGCGTAGTCGTATAGATCGATCACCACGTTGGCAGCACTGGCAATGGTCTTGGGGCTTGTCGCCACATGCTTCCACTGCCAGACCCGATTGACCAATTCCGGTCCAACGCCTGATTTCAGCTTGTCGTTGACATCGGCCAGGAAAGCAGCCGTGGTCGAGGTGCCGTCATTGAGTTGGTTCCGGGCGGTCGCGGATAGTTTCACCGCGACTCGGGGCTGCGTCAGCGTTCTTGTCGTTGGCATTTTGTCACCTATACCATCACAGGTTTATCGGTTTTGATCTTGTACTCGACCGACCACTTCCAGACGTTGTCGGCCTGGCGTTCGAAGTGGTCGTATTGATACTGCACCAGCAGCACGTTGCCATTGTCCAGTTCCATCCCACCGGTTTGTGGTTCCTCGGTAGGATGACCACCAAACACTTTCAGGATCTCATTACCGAGTTCGCTGGCCACCACCTTGGACGACTTCGATTGTTCAGGAACTGCATAAACGCTGAACGTCCAGGTCTGGTCATCCACATGGTACTTTTGCCTCCTTGCCCGTCCCGACATCCTGGTATCGGTGGATGGCTGGGCGGCTTCAAACACCACATAAGGGAACGGGGTGCCCGGAGCTGCTTCAACGTCATTGAGCGTCGCATACTTACTACGATCTGCTTCATTCCATTTTGCTTGGAACAATGCATCGAGCCCACTAGAAATCCAGAGGGCTGCGATCGCTTTGTGTAAGTCTGCTGATCCGCTCATGCTTTCAACTTCGCTCCCAGTATCCGCTCAATGGCAGGAATTTCCTCTTCCAACGTTCGCCGGAGAAATCGCCTGTCCAACCGTAATTCCAAAATCACTGCATAATCTAATGGGGTGGTGATATAACCTTCAAATCCCTTGTCTGTCCGTACCACCTCAGATGCAATTGACTCTCTCAAATTAGTCGTATCGGCCCTCGGGAATTCACCCGGTTTCGATCTTTCAATCACCCTTGTTAGAGTCTTGCCTTTGTTCGGTCCTCGCTTGAGCGTAACAACCTCTTTTACCACCGGGACGTCGATGTTTTTAACTGTCGTCACCCACAAGTATTGCATCGCGGTTTCCATCCGCTCTTCCAAAGTCTTATCTGTGAGTTGCTGTATATCATCGATAAACCACTCGATGTTGGCTTCGGACTTGCCTTTCCGGGCAGCCCGCCTCGCATACGCAGCTCTGACTTTCCGCGATACCATCATCCCCCCTGCATCGTCAACCGGTCAACCCACGCATCGTAGTCTTCCTCGTAGATCGGCTGGCTAGTCCTGATCCGGGAGCCGGGGTTAAGCAGGAACTTACCAGGCAGGTCTTCCACGTCGTCACGGCTGGGAGCAGCTCCTTTAACTACCCGAACATGTCCCTCCTCCAGCAACTGGCAAACTTCCCTGCACAGGGTTTTCATCCTATGCACATCCAGCTCGCTCTGTTGCCTCGGCACTCCCCGAATCTTGTAATCGGCACTGATCCCCTGCGTCACCCGCATGAAGTTCAGAATCCGCTGCTTGGCCGCGTCGTCATCTTCCAAAGGATCAACGATCGCGTAGGTCAACTTCGCGGGGTTGATATGCAACTGCATCCCCGGCACCTCAGGTAACGCCTGCCCTTGTAGCATCGGGGTTGCCACGTTGCCCTGAATCGTCTGTACCACTGGCTTGATCTTACCCCGCAACCTACAGCCAGGGATGCTCTGGATCAACAGATCACAGTTCCTCGGGTGATCGGCTTCTACGCCGAACGGTTGAATCAGGGTCGCTTTCGGTTTGTCCATTGTAGCTGTCATCTGGTCTGGTCTCCTGGTCTAATCTGGTCTCCTAGTCAAAAACAAGCCGGCGGGGAGGTCAAGGAGACCAACCCCCTCCCCGCCGGCAACTCCGCGAGGAGGAACTTACTCCTGAGCAGTAGTCGTCACGGCGGCACAACCACCCCGTTCCAACTGACCACCGTATCGTGCCATGCAAACGATCAGC
>PXEJ01000195.1 GCA_003566215.1 Cyanobacteria bacterium T3Sed10_376R1m
AATAGAAAGATTAAATCAATCTCGATGGCAAGGAAAGCTAGACACAGATAATGTTGGGATTTTTGGTCACTCTTTTGGAGGTTATACCGCCCTCGCCCTTGGAGGAGCAAAAATTCAATGGGAAAGACTAAAAGAAAGATGTAGCCTTGACATCGGCAACCTTAACACATCCTTACTATTGCAATGCCGAGCCCTACAACTGCCCCAAGAACACTACGATTTTCGAGACGAAAGAATAAAAGCCGTATTTGGTATAAACCCAGTTAATGCCTCAATTTTTGGTCCAGAAGGCTTAAACGATCTAGAAACACCACTATTTATGGCCGCAGGTAGTTACGATCCAGCAACCCCCTTTGTCTTTGAATTAGCCCAAACCTATCCCCTTTTAACAATCCCTGACACCTATTTACAATTACAAGAAGGTCAAGCCCACATCGACTTTTCTCAACTAGATGCAGGTATCAGTGATTTAATTAACACCGCCACCAATTTAACCCTACCATCTCCAGTTCTTTTAGACAATTACACAAACAGCATGATGTTAGCATTTTTTGAAATTTACATAAATAAAAATGAAACCTATAGACCTTATCTTCAATCAGGATACGCCAACTATATAAGTGAAGGAGAAGAATTTAAAACCTATCTCGTGGGAGAAGAATCAATCCCCGACTTACTTAAAGTTTATCAAGAATTTATGAGAGAAAATGCTCAGATTATTTTTAATTAAATTTAAAGCTTAATTATTTGCTATCCATCTCTTTTTTGAACAAAGTTTGTTCTGTTTCAAGATTAACCAAATAAGGGGCTCTTTTTGGTCTATTTTGATTAGACTCTTCATAGGAGGCTAAAATACTACCCTCTTTTCTTTGTAAATTAATTAGGGCTTCCTTATTGTAGTAAGCTTCAACGAAATTAGGGTTAATTTTTAAGGCATTTTCATAGGTTTCAATGGCCTTTTGATAATAACCTAAATTTGATTGTAAAATAGCCAGATTATAGTAAGATTTATGATAATGGGGGTTAATTCTAATGGCTTCAGCATAGGAAAGTAAAGAATGATTGTAATTTCCCATCATTTGCTGAATGGTACCAATATTAAAATGAGCTTGAACTAAATTAGGATTCAAAATTAATGCTTTATTATAATCATCAATAGCATCTTGTTTATCACCTAATTTATAATAAATAAAACCACGATTATAGTAAGATAAAGAAAAATTAGGATTAATAGTTAAAGAAGTGCTGTAGTCATCCAAAGCTTCTAAATACTTTTTAAGTTTAATTCTAATAAAACCTCGTTTATAATAGCCAAGAAAATCAATAGGTGCAATTCTAATTTCTTGGTTATAATCCTTGAGAGCAAGATTATATTCCCTCAGTTGAGTATGAATAAAACCTCGCCAGTGATGGGCTAATTTATAGTCAGGCTCAAGGGTGACAGCATTTGCTAAATCATTTAAAGCCCCTTCATAATCTCCCTTTTTCCAAAGAGCAAGACTTCTTAGAAAATATAATTGAGGATTATTTTCCCCCTCACTTAAAGCTTGACTATAGCTTTTAACCGCTAAATTATATTCTCCTTTTTGACAATATTTTTTAGCTACCTTGATATAATCAGTATTTTCTTTTAAAATCGAATCTAAATAAGAACTTAAACCCCCACCATAAAGTAAACTATCAATGTAAAGTCGATCTTCTATCACATTTTTTTGTAAGTATATTTGTGGCATAAAACCAGCAAAAATGATAGGGTATTTCTTAATAGAATTATCTAAATTGTAAACTGATAAAAAACAAACAATTAGCTGATAATTGTTTATTTCTTCTTGGGAAATATGCCACGAAGAATTATAATATTCTTGATGGGTTGTTTTAACTAAAATCTTAAAACTTTTATTATTTTTTAAATGAAAAATATAATGATTATCTCCTAAATTGATTTCTTCTTCATCCACAAGGGAAAGAAAGTTGTAGTAACGGCTTTTGAAGACGGTTGCTCCTAGCATACCTCTGAATTTTTCCATCAACTGTTCTTGACGAGATACCTTATCAGGAAGCTGATTTAAAAAAAGTTTTAAAGATTGAACAATGTTAGATACTTTTTTACCTGAAACAATATTTATTTCACTATATAGATGATCTTGTTCACAAATTAAAAGTTTTTTCAATTGAAGACGATCACAAAAATCTTTTTGTTGTACCTTTAGGAGATTTTTCCAATCCATTTTTTATACTTATTGCAATACTATTTGTTGTTAATAAGGCTTTTATTTATAATAATAACACTATACCAATATATCAGTCCTAAATAGATTGAGATATATTTAATTTTTATAAAAAAGAGTTGAAAGTATTGCTATTTATACATTCTGCATTTATAAGTCCTAATACTGAACTAACTTAAATCGGATTGCTATGGTGCTTAGGTTAGGTAATTTTTAGTAAAAAAAAGAATATAAAAGAGACAATCGGATTTTGAAAAGAATATATGTAAGGTTTTATTTGATATATCATTCAGAAATACTTTTATTTTTATTATTAATTTTATCAGTAACTAAATAATTTTACTTTAGTTGTTCAATATCTGATTCAGTACTGTTAAACTTATTTTGCATCACAAAACAAAAAAGATGAGATAGAATGAAGATAGTTTTACAATGAAAATTGTAGAAATAAAAACTCCTGTTGTGAGGATAAGTGAAAATGAAAAAAAGAGTATTATCGTTAGGTTCTTGTTTAGGTGTTTTGTGTTTATGTGTGCCTAGTATTGCTTCAGAGGTAGATGACACAAACAATAATAGTTTCA
>PXEJ01000048.1 GCA_003566215.1 Cyanobacteria bacterium T3Sed10_376R1m
AGTAGTAGCAGAAAACACCAGCGAAGAAAAAACCGCCGCCCGTCGTCAAAAAGACATGAAATCCCCCCAACAAGGAGAAATTATTCCCTTATCCTATGGAAAATCCCAAAAAAATGATAGTCTTAAAGCCGCAGAATCTTCCTTAGATTGGGATAAAAAAGATTAACTGACAAAAATAGCCTTATTTATCTGTTCTTGAGATAAACTGGTGTTAGTTAAATTCGTCTTCGTTAAATTAGCCCCAGTAACATCCGCACCAATCAAATTAGCCAGAGCCAAACTAGCGGACTGTAAATTCGCATTAGTCAGATTAGCCCCTTCAAGATAAGCACCAGTTAAATCAGCCCCATTGAGTTTTGCATAACTCAAATTAGCCTCACTCAAATCAATATCAGTTAAATCAGCCCCCCGTAAATTAGCATATTTCAAATTAGCACTACTGAGTTTCAACCCACTCAAGTTAGCCCCTGTCAAATTCCCCCCCGCAAAATCTGTCAAAATATTTAACCCAGCAATATCTACTAAATCGGTAAAATTATCCGATGGAGTTTGATAAATAAACTGTAAAGTATTCTTCAACTCCTTCATTTGTTCCGCCGTTAAAATTTCCCTCTGCTCACTTATCAAAGAATTAACTCCAGATTCATCGGAAGTATAAATTCCTTGGCTAACAAAAGGATTTAACTTAGTTTCCCAAATAAATTTAGCCAATTTACGTTCTAAAACTCCATGTTTATTGGGAGTAATATTATGGAGCCATAATCCTTCTATCTCGATTAAATACACATGGGCAAGTTTACTTTTTAATCTTGCTGTTAACTTGTAGGGAGAAGATTTAACCTCAATTACACCCAAAACAATATTAACTAAATTACCATTCAAATATTTTGTATCAGGTTGATGTCTAACTTCCCAAGAGGGGTGTCGGGAAAAAGGATTGTTAATCTTATAAATTAATTCTGAATCAATTTCTCTTGTTTCAACAAAACTAATATTTTCTAAATCTAATTCTAACTTTAATGCCCTTAGACCAAACTTAAGTTTGCCACCAAGTAAATTACTTTCTTGAAAAGAAAAATTTAAGTTAAGACACACCTCAAACTGATTCTGAGTATCTGCCACAGGAATAAGATGTAATTCCATCGATAAACAATCTGGGCATTGGTTCTGACATTGTAATAACTGATACTCTGACATCGTTTTAACTAAATCACCTGTAATCTTAACTGTATTCCATCACAATATCATTTCTACCAGAAAAACTAGATTTGATCACAAAATTTAACAAATTTTTGCAAAAATTACCGATAAATTATTGCTAGGCATCTCTAGCACTGCTTGTAATTTTAACTGGTGTTTTTTGGCAACTTCTACCACTGTTTCTAAATTTCTTACTCCCCATGTTGGATTTTGAGCTTGTAAATATTGATCGAAGTTTTCGTTACTGCTTGTGGTGTGGCGATTGTGGCGTTTATAAGCACCATAAAGGTATAAGATTCCTTCTGGTTTGAGAATTTCACCTGCTCCTTTCATTAAACCCAAACAGGCTTCCCAGGGGGCTATGTGAATCATGTTAATACAAATAACACTATTGATATTTTTATCTTTCAAGGAGTCAAACCAAGAAGGTGTTGTAACATCTAAATAGAAGGGTGGTTGAATATTTTTCGCTTTACTGTCATTACTCCAAGCCTCAATACTTTCAAGGGCATTGGGATTAATATCTGAGGGTAACCAAAGATTACGAGGAAAGTGGGGAGCAAAATAAACACAATGTTCCCCTGTACCACTTGATATTTCCAGAATGTTTCCTTGTTTAGGAAGATACTTTTTTAATACGGGTAAAATAAAGTTTTTATTTTTTTGGGTGGCTGGTGCAAATTGTTTCATCAAAGCTAAAGTTGATTTCTCATAGCTAATTTCATTTCTTTGACGGCTCTTTCTAAACCTACTAAAACAGCACGGCTGATAATACTATGACCAATATTTAATTCTTCTATTCCCTCAATACAAGCTACGGGGTAAACATTCCAATAGGTTAAACCATGACCAGCATTCACTCTTAAGCCTAAGTCAAGAGCTTGTTTTGTCCCTATTTCAAGGGCTTTTAACTCTTTTAACTCAATTTCTGGGTTAGTTGCATCAGCATATTTACCGGTGTGTAACTCAATAAAAAGAGCTTTAGTTTTTGCGGCTGCTTCAATTTGTATTTTGTCGGCATCAATAAACCAACTTACGGGGATATTGGCATCTTGTAAGCGACTCACAACATCGGTGAAACGGCTTAAGTTATTGGCAATATCAATGCCTCCTTCGGTGGTTACTTCTTCTCTTTTTTCGGGAACTAGGGTTACGTAATCGGGTTTGATATTGAGGGCAATATCAATCATTTCTTCGGTGGGTGCCATCTCTAAGTTTAGATGGGTTCTGACTGTCTGTCTTAACAGTTTAACATCCCTATCTTGAATATGTCGTCTATCTTCTCTGAGATGGGCGGTAATGCCATCGGCTCCGGCTAATTCCGCTAAAACCGATGCCCCCACTGGATCTGGTTCTACGGTGCGACGGGCTTGGCGTATAGTAGCCACATGATCAATGTTTACTCCTAGGGTTAGCATTTTTTTCTCCTCAATCTAGCTCTATACTTTCTTTTTTCTGCTCATTTGTGTTGAGTTTAAGGGCGATCGCCCTTACTAGGAAGTGATTTATTTATGAGTTTTGCTTTTTTACTTGAATTTGGTGTAGTAAAAGCTCAATTTCTGCTTCTAGGTGAATGTATTTTGCTTGTTGATCGGCATTATAGGCTTTTTGTAGTTGCTCGATGTTATAGCTTTTGGATTTAATTTTAGTTGTCATAAAGTATAAATGCTTATTTTCTTTATTAAAGTTAAGTAACTGATTGTAACTTAAAATTACATCATATATTATTTATTAAGAAAAGTAAAGAAAAGTTTAGCTTAATTCACGAGGGTAAACGGATTAAAATAACTGTGGTTTCGAGTTTAGATGCGATCGCATCTGGTATATTTCCATTAATGGTCTGTTTTAAAAGACTATCCCTAGAAGCGCCGATAATTACCAACTCTGCTTGTTGATTTTGTGCCACTAGACGAATACCATCGACAATGGAGTTAGATTGAATGGATAGGGCTTTGACGGGGGTATCTAATTGAGATTGTAATTGTTTTACTCCTAAATATAAATCTTCACAGTTGGCTTTTTTCTCGCTGGCGGGATAAACTTTTGCTAACCAAACAGGGGGTAATTTCCCCTTGAGATAAACGTTTAAAAATGCGGGTAATAACTTCAACCCTTCTTGGGCGTTAGGTCCTCCTGCCATTGGTACTAAACAACTACCTTTAGCTATTAAGTTATGAGGGTAGGAATAGCTATGACCAAGTTTAATTAAGATTAATTCACAGGGAGCTTGGGTAATTAAATTATCCACTAAGTGGGAGAAAATAAATTCTCGAGAGGGTGAGTTTTTCCCCCATCCCATCACCAATAAATTAATATATTCTCTCTTAATTATTTCTAATAATAATCCTGTGCGGTGATGGGTAATAATGATTCTTGTATGGGTAGGCACCCTTGACTTTTTACCTATTTTTTCTAGGGCATTCATCAAGTTTCTAGCAGATTTTGTCTCTACATAGGTGGTATGGGGATCTAAATGTTTAGCAATTTTAAGTACCTTAATAAACTCTATTTCATAGTTTAGGTGAAGGGCGATCGCCACAGCAATTCTTGCCAAACTCTCGTAATCATCTTCTGTGGTAACAGGGACTAAAATTGATCCTTTGCCGGTAGAAGGAGAACGAGTTTGATAAACTGTATAATTAACTTGAGGCTTAATGGCCACATCTGCCTTTAATTCATCCACCTCCACTCGAATAATATCAGTACGGGTAATAATACCGACTAAGCGGAAATCCTGAATCACAGGTAAGCGAGACAATTGATAACGATTAAGTAAATATAAAACATCGCTCAAAGAGGCATGACTTTTCACCGTAATGGGGTTAGGAGTCATAATCTCATGGGTAAGTAGCAAAGAAGAAGGATTGCGCACCTTAACCAAATCTGATTGAGTGACAATGCCCAAAATTTTTCCATTTTCTACCACGGGAAAACCACGATGGGAAGACAAAGACATCAACTCCAATAAATCTACTACCCGAAGATTGGGGGTAACAGTTTCTACCTGAGTTTTCATCACTTGGGCGGCGGTTAACTTTCGTAAAAAATGTTTGGAGGAATTAATCTCATTATTTTCATCATTTAAGTCAAAACCCATATGATGTAATAAATGTTGATCCATGGAGCCTTTTTCAATGGCTTCTCCGCTAATATAAGCCACCGCACAGGTAATCATTAAGGGTAAAACTAAGTTAAAATTAGCGTTTAACTCAAATATCATAACAATAGCCGTAACGGGTACCCGTACAACCCCCGTAAAAAAAGCTCCCATCCCAGCCAAGGCAAAGGTAGCCCTAGTGTCCATTCCTGTAAAAAACAGGGCAACATCCCCAGTGAGGTAACCTAAGGCTGAGCCCATAATTAAAGCAGGGGCAAATAATCCTCCGGGAGCACCAGAACCAGCGGCGATAATGGTCAGGATAAAATGAGCGCTTAAAACTAAGGCAGTTTGTTGCCATGCCAACTCTCCCCTGATTAAAAATTCCCTTAAACCTGCATTATCTCGGAAATAAGGGGGCAGTAAGGCGATAATGGTACAACAAATAAAACTGGTTAATCCTATTTTTAACCAAAGAGGAATTTTTATTTTTTCTTGAAATTGGACACTTTTTAAAATTCCTTTGTTGAACAATGCCCCAAGTATTCCCCCTAGAATACCTAAAATTAAATATAAGGGAATATCTTGGGGACTAAAATTAATACTATCAACGGGTAAAAGGCTAGAGGGTATTTGTAAATCTGGGGATTGTAAAATGAGGGAAACTACTCCCCCAGTAAAAGATGCGACGATGGCGGTTTCTAGGGTTAAATGGGAAACATCCCTCATTAATTCTTCAATGACGAACATTATCCCGGCTATGGGGGTATTAAACCCAGCGGCAAGACCGGCGGCAGCCCCGGCGGCAATCATCTGGCGACGATGTTCTGGGGATGTGGGTACTAAACGGGTTAGTTGGGCGGCTAAAGCTGCTCCAATGTGTACGGTAGGACTTCTACGCCCCAATGTGATGCCACTGCCTAAGATTAAGATAGTGCCGATGATTTTAACCACAGCAACCCTTAGGGACAGGGGAATCGGATAATTAGCAAGGGATGCTTTTACTTGGGGAATGCCTCCTCCCCCGGCACTAGGTGAGCCATATTCGAGCAATAAACCGGCTATTATCCCTAAGGTTAGACCAAAAAAAGGAAGAATTGCGATCGCACTCCACTCATTAACTAAATTGAGACGAATTCCTCCTAACCAGCCGATGCCCTGCTTTAGTAGTAGAGCCGAGGAGGCGGAGAAAATCCCAACTAACGCCGCTTCAGCAAGGGCGTAACGAGTAGAAGTTGAGCTGCTGGCAAGGTGACGAGATTTGAACCAAGCTAACAACTTGCCATAGATTTTGGGCGGTGATAACTTATCCACGATTCATAGTTTATATAGGTGGATAGGGCGGGAAAGATTAATTATCCATTAGCCGACTTTCAAGGGGGAGGAGGGAGACTCAACTCCAGACACTACCTCTTGATAAAAGCTTTGTAATTGCTTGGTAGCAGAGGCCCAGTTCCATTTTTCAGCCTCTAAACGAGCATTTTGTCTTAATAGCTCTCTTTCGTTTTTATGAGCTAGTAAACGTTGGGTAGCTGCGATCGCCCCTTGGGGATCATCTGGTTCAAACATATAACCATTAACCCCATCAGTAACAATATCAGGAATACCTCCCCGACGAGCTGCCACCACAGGACAACCAGCCGCCATGGCTTCTAACAAAACTAAACCAAGGGTTTCTGTAGAGGAAGTAAAAATAAAAGCATCAGCTGAAGCATAAGCTGAACCTAAATCTTGCCCGTGTAGATAGCCAACAAAATGAGTATTTGTATCAGCAAAAAGTGTTTCCAACTCATCTCTAGCCGGACCATTGCCTACAATAGCCAACCTTGCATTAGGAATACTTTGTAGCACAGGCTTAATTTTATCAATCTCCTTTTCTGCGGATACCCTACCTACATATAATAGCAAAGGTGCATCACCATGACCCTTAGAAAGTTTATCTCGCATTTGAGCAGAGGCTAAACTAGGATGAAAAGAGTCTGTATCAACTCCCCTTTGCCACAAATCAACCCTCTCAATGCCATGATTTACTAATTCTTCAACCATTGCCGTGGAGGTACAAAGGTTTAATTTTGCTTGATTGTGGGCTAGTTTCAACAATTCCCATAAAATTCCTTCTAATGCTCCTATATTGTAATGATGGAGATATTGAGGTAAATGAGTATGATAGGAAGCCACTAGGGGAATATTTAACTTTTTAGCGTAGTAAATCCCCCCCACTCCCAACACCGCAGGATTGACTACATGAACTAAATCAGGTTTAAATCTTTGTAGGGTAAAGCGAATTGAAGGGGTAGGAATTGCTAGTTTTAACTCTGGATATAGGGGTAAAGGAATCCCTTTTATACCATGAATTTTTGCTCCTTGATACTCCTTTAAACCGCCTTCGGGGGAAAAGATTAATACTTCGTCTCCTTGTTTTTGGAGATGTTCTACAGTATGTTTTAAACGGGTAACAATGCCGTCAACCTTGGGCAAAAATGTCTCCGTAAATAGGGCTATACGCATAAATAAAGATTAAGTGGTTAATCGTCAATTTTAAGTTATAACTATACCTTAAGTTTGCTCACAATATTAGCTAGTTTTTTTTTATCTATCTATCATTAACTGTCCATTATTTAAGCCATCTTGGGCAATAAAAGTGCGATCGCACGGCAGGGGAGCAACTGCTTGAGTCAGGGTAAATTTACCATCTAAAATACGTTGTTTAAGGTTTTGGGCAACTTGACGAGAAAGGTATAAACTCGCTACCGAAGCAACTCGAACCACTTGTCCCTCTATTTTAATTTTGCCACTTTTAAGATGGGCATAACTGGCTAAACCAAAACTAGGACGAACCCTTCTGGGAATGGAAAAGTCCATAACTGGGGCAACAATATCTTTATCCTCTACGGCACAGTTAGCCACAATTTTCTCATTTAACAAAGGGATGGGGATACCAACTCCCAACATGAGGGAAGCTCCATAATTTTTAAAATAACAACCTCGAACCCATTCTTGACTCATTTCTTTTGCATTTCCCACCAATGCCACCGTAGAGGCAGGACCGATGGGGGTTTTATTCTCTTTTCTTTTTTGTAAGGGAAAATGCTGAGTGCCTTCCCAAGCGATAAAGCCTTCTGCTCCCCCTAAAAATATTTTCGTACCAATACCCACTACTTCCAACTCAGGATCATTGAGCAGGGGAGACATTGCCCCGATACTAGAATAAACTGCATTGCCTAATCGGGGTAATAAGGGTCCTAAATAAGTGTATAAAGTGCGATCGCCCCCATTAACCCCCACAATGAAATTTTGATATAAATTACGGGGATTATATAAGTAAAACTGATTAATTGAGTCAATGGTAATGGTGGACTCAAAGGAAGATCGAGGATAGCAGTCCGTAACCTGACCCAACGCTTTAATTGGTACCGCTTTCCGAGCGATTAAATCTTCAATAACATGAGCCCCTCCCCGTTCAGGTAAATTAGAAGGAATATTGTCCCCTAACTCTTTGCTAGAGCCATATTCTGATGCCGCAGTAGCCCCTAAGCAAAGATCAACTGCTCCAAAACCAGCATAAGCCCGAACACCATCGAGCCAACATTGGCGTATTTTAATAGGAGGATCTGTATGACCGAGGTTAATAATAGCGGCCGATGACTCCATTGGCTCAAAAGTCCCTGTACATACCACATCAATCTCTTTATAAGTTTTACTTATGCCTTGTTTTTTTACTTTACTTTTTAATTCTTCAATGGTGCAAACCTTGACATCTCCATTGATAATTTTTTCATTGATAAGGGCGACATTACGCATAAGTAATTAAAGGTCAATATATATTTAGGGCTAAGATTCAATTTACCGCAAAATCACCTAATAATTCCTCATTCCCAGAGAATTATTATAATAAACCCACAAAGTGCAATGGGCCATGACCACTCATCAACTCAATTAATAATGCCACAAAACCTAACATGGCTAAACGTCCATTCCAAACCTCTGCGGCGGTGGTTAAACCCCATTCCCATTTTTCTTGAGGATACATTTTCATATTTTTCTTGGGATGGGTTACTTCGTCAAAGAGTAAAGGATTTTTATCTAAGGCTTCGGTGGTCAGGTTACAAAGAGCATTGATAAATTCGGCGTGGGTGTTGGGGGCGGGAACACGTTTAAAGTTTTTTATTCCAGCTTCTTGGGCTATCTCTCTATATTCTAAGTCTATTTCTTGGAGGGTTTCAATGTGTTCAGAAACAAAGCTAATGGGTACAACTAATAAGTCTTTGATTTCTTTTTCCCCTAATTCTACTAGGGCATCCTCAGTATAGGGTTTTAACCATTCCACTGGTCCGACTTTACTTTGATAGGCTAAGGTGTGAGGATTGGAGGTGTTCAAGCTTTTCATAATTAACTGTGTACACTTCTCTATTTCTGCTTGATAGGGATCTCCTGCCTCGGTTACATAGCTTTTTGGTACTCCATGGGCACTAAAGAAAATGTGTACGTTTTCTGGTTGCTCAAATTGTTCTAGTTCCTGTTTGATCAAATCAGTCATGGAGGCTAGATAGTTGGCATGGTCATACCATGAGGGAACTAGGGTATATTCTATCTTTTGTAGTTCAGGATCTTTGAGCCACATTTCTTCTAGTATTCGAAAACTAGAGCCACTGGTACTGATAGAAAAGTGGGGGTAGAGAGGCAGTATAACTAATCTTTGCACTTTGTCGGCTTTAATCTTGGCGATCGCCTCTTCGGTGAACGGATGCCAATATCTCATTCCTACATAAACTTTAATGTCAATACCCTGTTGCTTGAGTTTCTCTTGCATCGCCTCGGCTTGGGCTTCGGTAATTTGTAAAAGGGGAGAACCTCCGCCAATTTCTTTATAGTTTGCCTCGGATTTTTTACTTCTGAGGGTAGAAATTAACCATGCGAGGGGTTTTTGTAACAGAGGGGAGGGAAGACGAATAATTTCGGGGTCAGAAAAGAGGTTATATAGAAAAGGACGAACATCTTCTAGTTTTTCTGGTCCACCTAAATTTAATAATAATACTCCTGTACGACCCATAATATTAATATGTTTTAATTTTAAGTTTCTTTACTAAGTGTAACAATATCTTATTGTTGCTTTAAATTTGTGAGTGGAATTATACTGATTGAGTGTTAAATTTATAAATTATTATGATAATGATAACTTTTTTTGACAATAAACTTCACACTCTTTAATTTATTCTCAATTAAAAAAATGAAAATAAATATTGTTCTGCCCCCGTTGAGTATAAAATCTCAGTCAAAGGGTTTCATCTCAAAGAGGGGAAAATATTCACAGTTAGAAGAAATTAGTCTAAACATTGATAAAAATGATTTTTGAGAATTACTTACTGAATATAATTCTTTTTAGGGAGTAGAATTGTTTGACTTATAACTTTAAACCCTTATTATTACAGCTTTCTTACATAGACCCTAAGTTTTTCTGAAGTCAAATTTTGAAAAAGGGCAATGGTTTTATGGTTGCCCTTGCGCTGTATCTTCCCAGAAAATTATTCTTCTTCAGTTGATGAACTAGGAATATGAGTCATCAAGATTCCTTGACTTTGAGTAAGGGTTAAACAATTTAAGTTTTTTAAATCATCGACGGGTTCTAGGTTAGGAGAAGTATATTTAATTTCCCATTCGTGGGGATCTAACTGTAACCAATCAAGAAGATTAATTTCTACGGGTTGCCCTTCTAGGTGAGCAACCATCACAATTTTTTCTTCTGGTTTTTTAGGATTGGATCTAATTCCATAATAAATGGTTGCATCTTCTTCTTCAATTTTGTTAAACCGATCGCCACTATTTAAACTTTTTCTTAACCATTCGTTTTCAGAGCGAAATTCTCTTAAGGATAGATTATATTTAGCTAATATTGGATCAATTTCTTTGGTGTAGTGGGAGACGTTGCACACTTCAAAACAATCTTCCATAAACATTAATGCCCATTTTTTGAGGTTATCAATATCTAAGGTTTGACAGAACTTGATCATGTCATCTTCTTTCATTTCCTTAAGGGCTTTGACATCGCAAGATTGCTCATCATCAAAACAGATTTGACATACTTTAACTACTTCTTCGAGGTCATATTTTCTAGCAATCATACTGGCGTTAAGGGCGTGGGTAAATTCCCTTAATTGCTCTAGTTTGGCAAAGCCAAAGGCTTTCATGCGGGGAAAACTATCTTTTTTATGGTAGCGTTCTTCGGTCATTTGCCAATCGAGGAAGCCAACTTCTTCGGAGACGACTTTTACTCCATATTCTTCGTCGGTGTTGCGGAAAAACATCCAGGGGGTATGGGTAAGAACGTTGATGAAGTCCATGGGTAAACCGGGACAAAATCCATAGACCCAAAGGGATACGGCTGGGTTATCGTAGGCGCTGCGAATTACGTCGTTAAGGGTTTCTCCGAGTCTCCAGTTAATTTCTAGGCGTTTATCTACTTGGCTTCCCCTTCTAAGGGTGTCATGGTTACCACACCCGGTAATCCAGTTTTGTCCTTGATACATGACTTCGCAGACTCTTTCCCATTTTCTACGCCAAAATCCTTTGATGCTGGGGGTGTTATGGGCAAAAATTAAGGGTCCCCATTGATAGGCTTCTGGTTTTAACTCGATTAGGTCCATGTAGGTTGATTTTTTTTCCCAGCCTTCTTCTGGCCAAGGGCGCCCATCTTCAAAGATGGTGAATAGTTGTCTTTCGTAGCCTTCGATGTTTTGAACTACGTCACTCATGGCAAGGAGATATTGGTCATCTTGTTCTACTCTCCCGCTTAGGGGGTTAAAGAATCTAAAGTCTTGTCCGCCATCAACTCTAATGCCATCGGCACCGGTGTTAATTTTTCGTCGTTGCATTTCTAGTAAAATTGCCCTGACCATGGGTAGTTGATGGTTTAAGTCCTGACCATACATATTTGGTCCTTTAAAGAATTGATTGTTGATGATTAATTCTGATTGATTATCGGCGTGACCATAGACTAGGTCATAAATGACGGCTATGGGTTTGGTGGGAAAGTTGTGTAATACACCGATAAAGTCGTATAGTTCGTCTGGACGTAAGGTTTCGAGGAGGGTTGGATTGGTAGCGGCTGCACCGAGAATGGGTACGTCATAGCCCCAGCTTTGGGTATTGGGTCTAGTTAGTTTGACAGTAACATTTTCGATGGTGTTAAAGATGTCGTCTCCTTCTGGCATTATTTCAGGGGCGATCGCACAACAATCTTCTTTGATTTCAAAGAGTCGGCTATCTCTGCTCAAGTCTTTGCGATACTCGATGGTGGGTTCGATGGGTAATAGTTGAATGGCATCGTAACCAATATAGTTTTCTTCGTAGGGAGTGAGGGTTTCGTTGAGTTTTATTTTATCTCCTATGTGTTGATACAATTTAGTTAGTCCTGCGATCGTCCCTTCTTTAGTTGATGTGCCTATATGAAGTTGTAAAATATTGACTGGGGCGGGAATCCGTTGAATTTTTTCAGGGTCTTTTGTTCCTGTGGCCTTAAAATAATCTAAGTCTTTCCTCTCTTTTTGTAGCTTGTTCATATCATACAATTCTGCTGGGGCAAAAATTCCGTAGGGTAAGGAATGTGCCATAACGTCTCTAATGATGTCAATTTGCCCATAGGGGTTACGGTATCTAAGCCAATAAAAACAGCCTAATTTTTCCCTCGTACCCGGTTTCATTCCTTCTAGGACTCCCCAAAAGAACTTATCTCTTTTTTTGAGAAATATACACTCTCTTTTTACTGTAATAGTTTGCTCTTTTGAGTTGGAAATATCTTGAATACTAATATCTTCTATGGGAGTAAATACTTCTAGATAAATCTCGTTTATATGCATTACTTCTCGAATCAATTTTGGTGTCCAAAAACCAATTTGAGTTAGCCCGTCTTCTCTATAGTTTGCTCCGAGATAACTAGCTATTAATTGATTCTTTTCAAAAATTGTTGCATCGGATTTTTCTATTTTTTTTATCTCATTTAATAATTTTTTTGTTTCTGATTCTACAAGGGTAATGTTATTTTTAATCGTAGTATTCACAATTGGTAATTCCTTACTTTTACAATAAACAACTTTTAGTGATCTGCTTTTTGAGTGTGCTAACAGAGTCGTTATTATTCTAAATTATAGCAGTCATTAATGG
>PXEJ01000162.1 GCA_003566215.1 Cyanobacteria bacterium T3Sed10_376R1m
CTTTAAACTTAAACCTTTTATACGTTGTAATGTTCTATGCAAGTGATTACAAGACTCATAGTGTACAGTAACAATCTCAGCTCCAGCTTCTTTGCAATCTTCTAAATAATTATCTGGATTATCAATCATTAAATGAACATCTAAGGGCAGTTTTGCATGTTTATGAATTGCTTTCATTACAGGAAAACCAAAGGATATATTTGGAACAAAAACACCATCCATAATATCGATATGTATCCAATCGGCATCACTTGTATTGAGCAACTCTACATCTCTCTGAAGATTGGCAAAATCAGCTGCTAAAATAGAAGGAGAAATAATCATATTTAGTTTTTTTACAAATCTAACTAAAATTAGAGTTTTGTATTAAAAAACAATCAAACTTTTTATGTTTCATTTAACGGTTATAACGATAAATCCACATCTTTAAAAGGCTATTAATCGATAATTAAAGGTTATTCATCTAATATGAACAAATTAAAACGCCTCATTCTTTAAAATTAGTTAAATATTTGTTATTATTGTTAAAACGATACATAGTATGAGTCCAGAGATGTCTCCGATAACATTAATTATAGTTGCAGTTACTGTCTTAATATCTTATCGAGCAATGAATAATCCATCGTTGAAATACAGTCTAGCCCTCTACCCTTACAAAATCAAAAATAAAAGTGATCAAAAAAGAATTTTAACGCACATGTTTGTTCATGGGGATTATTTACACCTTATATTCAACATGTATGTTTTTTATTCATTTGGAAGTTTGATGGAAGTGATTATGACAGAAACTTTTGGAGGCACACAAGGCTCCATTCACTTCGTGTTTTTATACTTTTTGGGAGGCATAGCAGCTAGTTTATGGCCGATATATCGCAATCATGACAATCCGAATTACTTAAGTTTAGGGGCTTCAGGAGCTGTTTCGGCAATATTATTTGCTACCATTTTATGGTACCCACAAGGGAAAATCGGAATGTTATTTCTACCTGGAATTTCAATACCCTCTTGGATTTTTGGGTTGTTATATTTAGGTTTTGAATTTTATATGAGTAAACGAAATCAATCATCAGGAATTGCACATGACGCCCATTTTGGAGGTGCCATATTTGGAATTCTATATACCCTAATTATTAGTCCTGAACGCGGTAAATTATTTATTGATTATGTTTTAAGTTAATGCTTATGGAGAAATTATACGTAAATAATAATGGTAAAGTACTAGATAGAGAAAATCCATCGATTGATGCTGGAAATCGAGGACATTTATATGGTGATGGTATTTTTGAAAGTATTAGGGTTATAAATGGTCGCCCTGTCAACTTGGAGACTCATATCATGCGAATGTTTGATGGGGCTATAGCCTTAAAAATGAAACTGCCTGATTTTTTCAAAGTAGAGTATTTTGAAGAGAAAATTAACGAGCTATTAGAAAAATCAAACATAGAAGAGGGGGGAAAGGTTAGAGTTTCACTAGATCGCGCCATTGGCGGAACTTATAAACCAAAAAATAATCAAGCTACTTATTTCATTGAAGTACTTCCTCTAAAAAGAAACGCTTTCAAGCTAAATGACGAAGGTCTTACCGTTGATTTATACACGGAAATGCGAAAACACAATTCAAAACTAGGGAATTACAAAACTAAAAATGCATTGATTTACATCATGTGTTCCTTAGCCGCCGAAGAAAAAAACATGGATGAACTTCTGGTTACAAATCCAAAAGGTGGAATTTTAGAATCTTCTAGCTCGAATATTTTTGTCGTAAGTAATGGGGTCTTATACACTCCAGGTTTAGAAGAAGGACCTGTCGGCGGTGTAATGAGAATGACACTAATCAATTTAGCCCTTGAAAATGGTATAAAAGTTTACGAATGTGCAATTTTACCTCAAAATCTATTAGCAGCAGATGAGGTTTTCTTAACTAATGCTATCGGTGGTATTCGGTGGATTAAACAATATAGAGGGAAAACTTATAAAAAAGAAATGGCAGAACGACTCGTGCAAATTTTAAATAACAAGTTCTCTAAATTTGAAGTTTCAGATTAATTCTTAAAATTACTTTCTCATTTACCTTGAAAAATTAGATAGTAAACTTTAAGTTTGTAACCTTTTTACTTACAAGTCGTAATATGTGGATATTATTATAATTTGAGTTATGTTAATTAAAGGTTATAAACTTATTTTAGTTCTATTTTTAGGAGCTTTTTATTCTTACGGACAATATACAGAAGAGCAGTTGGAGACTTTACTTTCAACTTCAAATGAAAAAAAGTTAATCGAAGAAAACACAGAGTTGTCTTTAGCTGGAATATACTATCAAGCAGGACGAGTTGCTGATAAACTACTAGAGTTTGACGCAGAGAATGCAAATTATAATTATAGAAAAGGATATGCTTTGATTCACTCTACTGTTGATTACACAAAATCTATAGGATATCTCGAAATAGCATCAAAAAACATCAATAAAAATTATGACCTCTATTCAACTAAAGAAAAAGGCGCTCCTGTCGATGCTATTATGTACCTAGCGAATGCATATCATTTAAAACATAAATTTGATAAAGCAATTGAAAACTACCAGCTTTTCTTAGAAAAAGCTCCAAAAAAAGCAGATTCTAGAAAATTGGTAGAGCTAAAGTTAAAACAGTGCTATGTCGCTAAAGAATTAGTTAAAGACCCAAAACCTTTTGAAATTCAAAATGTTGGTAGTGTAATCAATACTGAAAA
>PXEJ01000265.1 GCA_003566215.1 Cyanobacteria bacterium T3Sed10_376R1m
AATTGTTTCTAGGTTGGAGAAGTTGCAAAAAGATAAAAAGGATATTTCCAAACAGCTTTTAAGTATGGCTGAGGTAAAAAATTTACAGAGTCTTAAACAGAGGTTGCTTAAGGATAGAAAGAGTTTACGCTCGAAGGTGATGGATGCTCAAAGTCAAGTTAAGGGGCTTATTTCTGGTAAGGGTTATATTGTTTTTATGGGAGATGCGATCG
Organism: Cyanobacteria bacterium T3Sed10_376R1m; assembly: GCA_003566215.1. Taxonomy (GTDB): domain Bacteria; phylum Cyanobacteriota; class Cyanobacteriia; order Cyanobacteriales; family Cyanobacteriaceae; genus Cyanobacterium. The sequence goes on from PXEJ01000265.1 coordinate 213, forward strand.
CACTTTTTTATCAAATTATTGATGGATTAAGGGAAAAAGGACAATTGCCCAGTGGAATAAAAAAAGAATTTGTAGAACAATTATTAAAACAAAATCGTTGTATTTGTGGTACTGAATTAGTGGCTCATAATGAACCTTTTCAAGAAGTAGAAAAATGGATGAATAGGGCGGGAATTGCACAGGTGGAAGAAGCGGCAATTCGTTTGGAAACTCAAGTTAGGGGAATAGACTCTTATTCTCAAGAATTTTGGCAAAAAATAGATCAATTTCAAACTGATATTAATAATTATCGTCAAGAAGTTAGTAGCATTGAAAATGAAGTTGATAAAATTGATGAACAGTTACGAAAATATCCCGATAAAAATGTTCAACTAATTCAAAAGGAGTTAGATAATATTGAGGAACATATTAGACAATTAACCCTTAATCAAGGAGAAATTAATTTACAAATTGAAAATTTTAATGAACAAATTAAAGAGTTAGAGAAGACTATAAAAAAACAAAAAATAAAAGCTGAAAAATATCAACTAACTATTAGAAGAATTAAGGCAACACAAGAATCAATTAACTGTTTAGATGAGGTAAAAATAAGGTTAGAGAATCAATTTAGATTAGCTTTGGAAAAACGATTACAGGAGATTTTTAGTTCTATTTCTTTTACTCCTTATGAACCTCATTTAAATCAAAATTATGAGTTAACTTTGATAGAAAATACCTCAGGAATTGCTTATGGGGTGGCAGCTTCTACGGGGGAAAATCAAATTTTAAGTCTCTCTCTTATTGGTGCTATTATTGACATGGTAAAAGAGTGGTCAAAACAAAATAGTTTTGTAAGTCCTGAACCTAGTAAATTTCCAATTATTATGGATTCTCCTTTTGGTAGTTTAGATCAAATTTACCGTCGTCAAGTTGCTAAGTTTATTCCTCAATTAGCAAATCAATTGGTGGTTTTGGTGACTAAAACTCAATGGAGAATGGAAGTTGAAATGGAGATGGATAGTTATATCAACCGTCAATATGTATTAGTTTATCGCTCTCCGAAAGATGATTGTCAAGAAGACTATATTAATTTATATGGTAAAGATTATCCTTTGGTAAAAAGAAGTGATAATCAGTTTGAATATACAGAAATTATTGAGGTGGAAATGGCATGAGGTAATTTAAACACCTTTTAATCTAAAATTGGATAAAAATGACCAATAGGTCCACACCCTGAGCCAATTTCGAGGGCATATTCAAGGGCTGTGGTGACATATTCTTTGGCAGGTGCGATCGCACCTATAAGAGATTTACCGAGGGCTAAATGGGCAGTAATAGCAGCCCCTAAAGTACAACCAGTACCATGATTATTAAAAGTATCAATAGCTTTCAACCCGATAGTTAGATAACTTTCCCCATCAAAAAAAACATCAACCCCCTTATTTTGTCCTTTTACCGCACCACCTTTGATTAAAACGTTTTTCACCCCTAAATCATAAATTTTACTAGCCGCTTGTTTCATATCATCAATAGTATCAATAGACATATTGCTCAACAGTTGAGCCTCATAAAGATTAGGAGTTAAAACCAAAGCTTGGGGAAATAATAAATCCTTAAGAGATTGTATTGCATGATCATCAATTAACTGAACTCCGCTACGGGAAACCATAACAGGATCAACTACAATATTATGACCACCCCATTGTTTTAAACACTGGGCAACGGTGACAATAATTTCTTGATTTAATAACATTCCCGTTTTCACTCCATCCACCTTTATATCTCCCACTACCGCCTCAAATTGAGCCTTAACCATTCTTGCAGGAATTGCCATGACATCAGTAACAGTTTGAGTATTTTGGGCAGTAACACAGGTAACGACACTCGTACCATGGACACGATTAAAAGCAAAGGTTTTCAAATCAGCCTGAATCCCAGCACCTCCTCCACTATCAGAACCAGCAATAGTCAATGCAACAGTAGTTTTCATAATTAAATTATTTTCCTTAATCAAGAGAAATTCATCTTTGTAACAATTCAACGGATGAAGGAATTTTCACATCATAAAAAGGATGATTGATTAAACACTGCCAATGACAAGTAAATAAATCTGGTTTTTGTACATTGATAGAGGCGATGGCAGGGGTAGCAGGAAAAGGCCAAAGACGATCAAAAATGATATTCTTATCCAACATTCTAAACTGTAAAAGATATACCCCCGCCGTAGCTTGAATAGAGTCTAATAAATCAAACCCTAGACGATAGAGAGACTGTCGTAAATCATCTTTTAAATCATGGGGTTGGTGATAATAATTAGGGATTTCTCCCTCTCCAATTACTTCTCCATAGACTATACCTTTTGTGGTGCAAATAATCGGCAACCATAAATCCCCTAGCCAAAGATTATCCTTGCTAGTTTGATAGTAGAAGTGTTGTTCAACCCACTTTCGGCGCTTATCGACTTCATAACAGGCTTTATAAACGCTATGGGCTTTAAAATTAAATGACTCAGGTAATTTAATAGTTAGAGGACAATATATTAAATCATGACTAGGATTTGGTAAATCAACGGATTTTGACCATAAATCTGCTGCTC
>PXEJ01000359.1 GCA_003566215.1 Cyanobacteria bacterium T3Sed10_376R1m
GACGCCCAGATCGATGTGGACGAGCCCGCCACTCCCACCCCACTGCCGGCAGGCCCGATTCAAGTGGCCTTCAACAACGTCCGCTTTGAATACCCCGGACGCCCCGCCGTGCTGGACGGCTTCAACCTTACTCTGGAGGCCAATCAAGTCACCGCACTGGTCGGTCATACCGGCGCAGGCAAATCCACCGTGGCCAACCTCGCCATGCGCACGCACGACGTCACCGCCGGCAGTGTGGAACTTTCCGGCGTCGATATCCGGCAACTCGCACTGGGCGAACTCCACGACAAGGTCGGCCATGTGGCGCAGGACCCCTTCCTGTTCGAGGGCACCGTGCGCGACAACCTGAGTCTGGCCAAAGAAAGCGCCGACGAAGCGGAAATGATCCATGCGCTGGAGCAAGCCTGCGCATGGGATTTCGTCGAAGCACTACCGGAGGGCCTCGACACCAATATCGGAGAGAAAGGCATCCGCCTGAGCCAGGGCGAAAAACAACGCCTCACCATCGCCCGTGTCCTGCTCAAAAACCCGCCATTCGTGATCCTCGACGAGGCCACTGCCAGCGTCGACACCATCACTGAGCGTAAAATCCAGCAAGCCCTCGACAACCTGGTCGAGGCCCGCACCGTGCTGGTGATCGCGCACCGCCTGTCCACCGTCCGGCGGGCCCAAAAAATCGTTGTCCTGGAACAGGGCAACATCCTCGAATCCGGCAACCACGACGAACTTATCGCCGGGGGTGGCCACTACGCGAATCTATGGCACCACCAGAGCGACCTGATCCCGGAGTATGCCTGAGGCCGAAGGGCAATTTATTACACCTTGACGCGTAAAACCTCTCAGGCTTTACTAACAACTCTGCTGAACGTAGCCACCTAACACCCTTGGTATTACTGCTTGCTTTAAAGCTGAGGATGCGTTTCTAGCAGCCAAAGAAATATGACAGCATCAGAAACCAGTGACTCCAGCGACACCTTGCAAAAGGTGCTTGTTGTGCAAAACAAAATGGGCATCCACGCGCGCCCGGCGGCCATGATTGTCCGGGTCGCCAACACTTATACCGGCGATGTCTGGGTGGAAAAGGACGACGAGCAGGTCAATGGTAAGAGCATCATGGGCCTGATGATGCTGGCCGCGGGCAAAGGCTCGGAGCTCAAAGTCAAGGCCGAGGGCCCCGCCGAGGAAGGCCGCAAAATGCTGGAGGAAATGGCCGCACTGTTCGAGCGACGCTTTGAAGAGGCCTAGTCTGCTTCCGACCGTTTTTTCGATGGGCTGTAGCGATGGCACAACAATGCCGTCTCTAACCCAGTTCTATTCGGGGCTGTAGCGATGGCACGACACCTGTCCTTCGTAGCCTCGTAGAAGGTGGAGTGCCCTCTTTCAAGTAATCGTCAGAGGGCACAAGATGTTCTGCCTGTGCCCGTAGTCGGGGTGATGAATCCTGGCATTTATAAACAAACCTGGCTTGCGAAAAAAGCGGCGAAGAAAGCGGGGGTTGATGTAGGGGCTTTCCTGTCTTTGACCGTGAGCTTTGTCGAATGGTGGGAAGCCCGCGAGCGTGCGGGGCGTTGTGGGAAGACCGGAGGCAACGCAAGGTTCGCCGTTTCGACAAGCTCAAGGCCCTGAGTTTATCGAAGGGCGGGTGGCGCGAGCACCACCCCTACGAAAAGAAAATGCTACGCAATCCGGGGGACTTGAAGGGAAAATATCTCCATCCGGTATTTGTGTATAAATGCCAGAATGAACCTCCCCGCCCACAACTACTTCCAAGAAATTACCAAGGCCCAAAAAAACGGTGCGCCCTCGGTGCGCCCTGCCGCCCCCCCAAAAAAAAGCGCCGTCCCCTCGGGGACGACGCTCAACAAACAACAAACTCCAAAACTACTGAATAACTTTTATGTTGAGATAGACGCAGCAGGGGCCACTGCGTTCAAAATATCTGAAGTTTTTTGCGGTTTTTTCGGTTATTTTTTGGACGACTTACTTAAGTCACTACAGATCAGTATACTTATCGCTTCGACCCCGCGCCTTCTCGACTGGATATTTTTCAGCGTTCCGCTGAATTTTGCTCGCGATAGCCGCTGAAAGATCGATTCCGGTCATGTTGGCGAACTCAATCGCAAAAATCAGGACGTCCGCGAGTTCCTCCTCCACTTGAGCGCGTATCTTAGGGACCTGCATGTCCGCGCGGGATTGCTCCGGCGAGCCCCAGAGAAAGTGCTCCATCAGCTCAGCTGCTTCCGCTGAAATGGCCATCGAAAGATTCTTGGGTGAATGGAACTGCTCCCAGTCCCGCTCCCGGGCGAAAGCCAGCACCTTATCTTTGATTTCCTGAAGTTTCGTTTCCTGATCGTTCATAGCTTATGCGCTGGGCTTTTTGATTTGGAACCAGAAGTTTTTGATTCCCTGTGTCTTTTCTCAAATCTTAAATTTTTCATCTTAAATGCATTTTCATACGGCACTCAGCCGCCAAATGAAAATGTCCTGACCCTATGCGGTTGTTGCGAAAATTTTTGCGAGACTGTCCTCCAGCCCACCCGGTCGACTGCGGTAGTGCCAACAGCGGCGGTATTGCTCCAGGAGTGCCTGTGACGCGCTCACCGGCTCGCCGAGACAACGGGAGGCCGCGCGTTGATTCAAGCGGAGCATGAGTTCAAACTCGTCCAACAAATAGTCCGCATCCTCTACTGCCAATTGGCAATCCGTCAGCGCATCGATCCAGTGCTGGCAATCATCCCGCGCCCGCCGCAGGTCCGCCTCGGCGGGCATCGGCTCCA
>PXEJ01000415.1 GCA_003566215.1 Cyanobacteria bacterium T3Sed10_376R1m
CCAATGTGATGCGCCGACTGACCCGCCCCACCCTCAAGAATTGTCGTCTTTAGGGACTGGTCCCCGTAGAAGCTTTCTTCCGTTGTGACTTCCGATTGGGTATTCCCAGTTCCACCGTTGGGACTCCAACCCCTTGTTGAGGTTCCATCAACAAAAGCGGCATCTCGTATGGGCACAAAGTTCACATCAGGGATGCTCGCGTAGTTGCCTGCCTTCCCCGGCAGACTTAAATGCCTATCCGTCTTGTACTTGTCTAAATCTATCAGCATGGGCGAAGCAGTCCCCGGCGCACCCGCGCCTGTGCCGCCACCAGACCCCCATACCTCGTACCTGTCCTCTGGGCTAACCGTGCCGTCGAAGGGCACGTTGTCGAAGCTGCTCTGCACGGTGTCGAGCAGGTTCACGTCATGTGTTTGAGCATAGGTGCCCGAAGAACCGTCTAGTACTAGTCCGTGATTTGCACTGTCTTCTTCGGATTGAGTAAACAGTTCGTATATCGAGCGGGCCTTCTTCCAATAGATGTTCTTGCCATTAATTGGCTGAAACTCTGAATCTTCCACCTTACCGTAAACCAAATTCTGACTAAAGCCATCAGCTTGGATCTTCTCGCTCTTTACCACCGCTGCTAGTGTTGCTTCTGGTGGGTTAGGTTCTTCAATGTAGAAGTCTACCTCTGTACTAACATCTCCTGTGATGGTCAAGGTGCCAGTGTCTGTTGCCAGCTCTGTTGCTTCATTAGATGTGAGGATGATAACCGCGAACCCATCGTGGTCTGTTTCTACTGTGGTCTGATCTAAGTGGCCGAACGTAGTGCTAAGTGTGAATTCTTGATGTGGTTTTGGATTACCAAAACGGTCCATTGAATCAATGGTTATCATCATATAGTCGGAACCATCTGCAATGATTGTTCCAGGACTCAAACGAATACGGATACTGTCAAGCGTATATTCGTTATGACTTATGAAAATGAAACCCTCATTACGCATTGAGTACATTGGGTTCAATGGAAGGTCTACCGGAGTAGCTGGGTCATATGTAGAACCTTCATATGTAACAATGTATTTCGAGGCAGGCGGCGCATCAAACGTGATGCGTGTGTACTGCTCGTCACCCACAATGTGGTCATAGTCGACACAGTAAGAATTACGGACTGTATATGTGATTAGATAATGTGCCCCAAACTCTGTCTCACCAATAACCTCGACCTCGTTCGTATCACTGGACACTGCATCAGTGATGTCGTTCCCGCGCTCATCTTCAACAGTGATGTCATAGATGTCTCGATAGGCCGCATAAAGAACAGCGTGCCCAGTACCTCGAACCCATTCCTGATTTGTTGTAGTCAGATGCATTGGGACAGGAGTGGCATCGACCATGTCACTAGAGAACGCTACTTGACGTAGCACCTCTGGGGTGGCTCCATCCGTGGTGATGATAATGGGAGCACCTTGTCTAGCTACACCAGTGAGAACTATCTCATCCGTTGATGTCTCTTCAGTGACCTTATTTGCATAGAAGTAATACTCCTGATTGCGGTCATAGAAATAGCCAGAGTGAACCTGGGGATTCCACTGGGGGTCGGGTTCAGGGCGCACACGAGCACGCACTACGATGGGACTGTAGTAGTAGTCGCCCGTCCCCTCCTCAACCGTCTCTTCGATGGCTGTCTCTGGGTAATTAATTGTGAATTCATTCTCTACAGCAGGCTTAACAGTGTTATTATCAAGCCACACAAGCACACATGGATTGTTGCTTTGAACTCCTATCCATGTGACGATGAAATCTTCGTTATGAGGTACACCCAAATCAGTCCGACTAGTATTCTCTAATGTCTCTATATTATAGTTCGTATTCCCAGGAGTAGAAGGGACTCCATTTCTCCATGGCCCATTCTCATCGACCACACCGTCAACCGTAATTGAACTGGTCCATTCGCGCATCTCCCAAACCGGGAAAACGATTGGGTATTCTGAACCACTGGCAATAGTGATTGTTACCTCTTCTGTTTCAGCATCGAGAAGCTTTCTTCCGTCGACCCAAGAAGCATCTCCATCCACTTCAATGAGTTCTGCAGGAATAAATACAGTCTCGTTGTTTTCGTTTCTTGTTGTGCCACCGTATGTTGAACCTGTAGTAGGAGTAGCCAATTCAATGTCAGTCTCCAGCTCATCATTGGTTGTCTCTATCTGAAGTTCAAGGAACCTGTCTGTGACATAGTCATCCCAACCAATGGCACCGTTATCTAACAACTCTCCAAGATATTCGAACTCTAGAGGAACAGGTGCCAAATAAGGAGCCACACCATTGACAGAGATGTGGAACTCCTGAGGGTCTGATACCCACTCTGTAGGCGTTGCATCGGCATGCTGAGTGCTTCGCATAACGATGATGGAACCTAATACGTCCATATCAAAAGAAGGCGTTGCTGGAGTTGCTTCATCGTACAGAAGGAATTCGATGGGACCAGAGTCGAATGTTAGAACAGTATCTGGGTCATAGGATAACCATGCCTCAAAATGGTCTTGAGTCTCAATCTGATCATAAGAACCAGCCTGCCACCTACCTTGGATAAGCCTGATTTCTGCGATGTCTTCTACCGGTATAACCCCAGTTTCTTCGTACAGTTCGTTAGTGATTGGGTCACGGAACTCAACCTCTGGAGAGGTTGTGTCATCATCTGAGAATAACTCATATGTTGCCCAGCTAGCTTCGCTGGCTTGTGGCGTATCTGGAGTCGCAGCATCGAAGTCTTCGGGGCCTACATCACTCTTAGA
>PXEJ01000049.1 GCA_003566215.1 Cyanobacteria bacterium T3Sed10_376R1m
AATGCTCGATCGCACATCGAAATGTGCTACTTGGGCGGCTCCATGGACTCCACTATCTGTCCTTCCTGCCCCGTGAATCACTACATCATGACCCACCGTAAGGGCGATCGCCGTTTCGATTTCTTCTTGTACACTACGATGATGAGCCTGTCTCTGCCAACCGTGAAAGTTAGTGCCAATGTACTGAATTACCAAAACAATTCTTTGGGTTTTCAGATTAGAAACATCATTCATCTTAGCAACTAGAAAAAAAAATTATACTAACTGAAGGATAGCCATTTCAGCATTATCCCCACGACGGTTTTTAGTCCGCACTAGACGTGTATAACCCCCATTACGACTACCATAACGTTCTGCCGCCTTAGCGAAAATGTCATTAACTAAATCTTTATCATAGACATAACCCATAGCCCTGCGACGAGCTGACACAGAACCATCCTTAGCCAAAGTAATCATTTTATCCGCAGTGGTACGTACAGCTTTAGCACGAGCTTTGGTAGTTACAATTTCACCTTCCCTCAATAGCTGAGTAGTTAAAGCCCTTAAAAGAGCCTTTCTTTGATCTGCCGGCAATCCCAACAAAGGGACTTTACAACGATGTCTCATAATTTCCTCCTGAAAAATATAAATAGTTGATAGTTGATAATATTCCAGCCCAACTAATTTTTAATAGCCAATAAATTAGGGTGTAGCCACAGGTTCTTGATTATTAATCAAATCCCCAGCAGAATCTTTCGCCTTTCCCTCTGCCAAAGTAATACCTAGACGCTGTTGTAGAGCCTCAATTACTTCCTCTGCTGATTTTTGACCAAAGTTCTTAATTTCCAACAGATCATCTTGAGAAAACTCTAAAAGGTCTGCTACAGTATTAATCTGCGCCCGTTTCAAACAGTTATAGGCTCTAACCGAAAGATTTAACTCCTCAATGGGAATTTGACTGGTAGGATCTTCTTCTACGGGAACAGTTTCAGCCTTACCTCTAATGTTATCCACATCTTCTAAAGGACTAAATAAACCTAGTAAAATGGAGGCGGCTTGGGAAAGAGCTTCCTCGGGTTTTACACTACCATTAGTCCAAATTTCTAACATTAAACGATCAGCCAAATCCCCTTTCTCATCACGAATTTCTTCTACTGAAAAATTCACCTTAGAAACTGGCATAAAAACAGAGTCTATTTGCAAAAAATCAAGAGAAGAACTTTCATCATTACCTTTTTCAATGGCACGATAACCAGTCCCTCTTTCTACTTTAAACTCCATTTCCAACTTTGCACCTTTCCCTAAAGTACAAATGTAGTGGTTAGGTTCGACAACCTCAATTTCTGATGGTAAATTAAACTGAGCTGCTGTCACCGTATCAGGTCCAGTCGCCACTAAGCGCCCGATTTGAGGAGTGTCACTGTAGCTTTTAAACACAAGTTCCTTCATGTTTAACATAATTTCCAGTACATCTTCCCTCACCCCTTCAATCACAGCAAACTCATGATTAACCCCCGCAATTCTTATGGCAGTCACTGCTGCACCTTCTAAGTTAGATAAAAGAACCCGTCTCAAGGAGTTGCCCACAGTAATTCCCTGACCTCTTTGTAAAGGTTCTAAGACAAATTTACCGTATTGACCTTGATTTTTTTGAGTTTTATTTTCTAAACAGTCTATTTTAAACACAGCCACAGTGATTATTTCCTCGATGTATGAAGTCAGATTTAGATGTAAGTCTTAGTCAGTAAAGTTTTGTTGATTGTTGATTATTTTAAATCCCCAAGGAGTTGTTACCTCGTTACTGGTAAAATTTGGGAGCAAATAATCAGGTTTTTGCAAACACTATACTCTTCTTCTTTTCGGAGGACGACAACCATTGTGAGGAATGGGAGTAATGTCACGAATTAAAGTAATTTCTAATCCTGCTCCTTGCAAAGCTCTAATGGCTGTTTCTCTACCAGCACCGGGTCCACTAACCATTACTTCAACTTGCTTCATACCATTATCCATAGCGGTACGAGCGGCGCTGTCAGCGGCGGTTTGAGCAGCAAAAGGTGTTCCTTTTTTAGCACCCTTAAATCCACTAGATCCAGCGGTTGCCCAAGAAATTACGTTTCCTGTAATATCAGTGATGGTGACAATGGTATTATTAAATGTAGATTTAATATAAGCAGTGCCACTAGGAATATTTTTTTTCTGCTTTTTTGGACCTCCCCGTTTCGTGGGTCTTGCCATGGTGATTTTACCTCTTTAACTGAATTTGTTTAATTTAGGTCTTGTGTTTAATTAATTTAATTTTTACTTTCACGCACTGAAAAATTTTCTCCTAATGTTAATAAAATTATGAAGGGAAAATAAACAATATTTGGATGCAACGTTTTTCCTCCTAATTGTTTTGGCTCCCACAAACTCATAATCTTATTTCTTAGGTGCTTTTTTCTTCCCTGCAATGGTAAGTTTACGGCCTCTACGGGTTCTGCCGTTAGTTCTAGTTCTTTGCCCTCTTACGGGTAAGCCTTGACGATGACGACGACCACGGTAGGTGCCAATGTCCCCTAGTCGTTTAATGTTCATCGCTTCTAAACGACGTAAATCCCCTTCGATTTGGTAATGTTCTTCTATATGAGCTCTTAATTTAGCTATTTCCTCATCATTTAAATCTTTAACTCTGGTGTCAGGATTTACTCCTGTTGCCGCTAAGATTTTTTGAGAAGTTACTAAACCAATGCCATACAAGTAGGTTAATCCTATTTCTACTCGTTTGTCACGAGGTAAGTCAATACCGG
>PXEJ01000283.1 GCA_003566215.1 Cyanobacteria bacterium T3Sed10_376R1m
ACAACTCCAACCGTTTTTCCCGCAGTCGCTAAAAACTAATCATCAAAAATGATCGAAAAAGGGCAGTACATCTTTGTACCGTCCTTTTTTTTGCTGGTTAAGATAAATTAACTTTAACCATTTTATTTTTTACTTCTTCTACTTTTGGCAAAGTTAAAGTTAAAATACCATCAGTGTATTCAGCTTTTACCTCAGTATTTTTAATTGCCATGGGTAAATTGATAGTGCGCTCAAACTTACCATAATTAAACTCGGAGAGGTAATAGTTATGAACTTTATTTTCTTCTTGTTGACGATATTCTCCAGCGATTTTTAAAGTTTGACGGGTTGCACTAATATCAACATCTTCTTTATTGATACTAGGAATCACAGCCCTTACCACTAAGTTTTCACCATCATCGAACAATTCTACGGGAATATTGTTGAGTGTTGTTACTTGTTCCCAGTTATGTCCTAATTCATCGAATAAACGATTCATTTGACGGTGTATAGAGTTAACATCAGATAAAGGATAAAAACGAACTAAAGACATGGTTTAAACCCTCCAATAAAAATTTATATAATTGTTATTTCCTACTTAATATGGTGTCATTTTTTGATTAAATTTTAGGTGTAGAAAACCGAAAAATTGAAAGGATAGTTTACCGAATATATTAAAACAAATCGTTAATTAGGGTCTGCTGAATCAATCAAAAATTACAAATACTACGCCCAGATAATAAAACCTCATAATTGTCCATTGTCAATTCTCCTCTTTTTTAACAAAGACTAATTATTTCTGGTAATCTACTACAAAAGAAATTTATTTTTCCCAATAATAGCTAACGATTATTACCCATTAATCCTAGTTTTTTTAAAATAGCTTTTCTTCCTTGATTAGCTAGGGTATCTTCTAAAGGTGAAAGATTTATTTTTTGTTGATACTTTTGCTCGATCGCCTTTATAATTAACCAATCTGCTAGGAATGGATTTTTAGGTAATAGTGGACCATGGGCATAAGTTGCGATCGCACTTTGATAAAATGCCCCTTCAAAACCATCCTCTCCATTATTACCATAACCACTAATAACCTTACCTAGAGGAGAAACATCTCCTAAATAAGTCCTACCCCCGTGGTTTTCAAACCCCACTATAATAGGACAATCTCCAGTCATTTCCCTTATATCTTCCGCTAAATTGGGGGGAACAATTTCAAAAGCAACATTACCAATACAACGGGGAACATTTTGTCCGGGGTGTTTTGTAACTAAATCGAGAATACCTAAACCATCAATTTTTTTTCCTAAGGCTGGTTCATAATATTTTCCCAGTAGTTGGGGTGAACCGCAAGTAAAAACCCCCGGAATACCAGCATTTAATTTTTGTTTGATGATTGTTGCTTTTTCTCCTTGCAAATCCCGCATAACAATTTCTTGTTGTCTATCTTGTGCGCCTCCCCCTACTACGACATCAAACTCATGGAAATATTGTATATCGTTTTCTTGATCTAACGGTAATATATTGACTTCCAAACCACGCCATTGACAACGTCTTTGTAAACAAATAACATTACCCCTGTCACCATAGGTACTCATTAGATTAGGATATAACCAACCGATATTTAATTGCATTTTCTTTTTAATAATTCTCTTTTAGCACTAATTTATTTTAGATGTTAATGACCTTTTAGGAATAAAAAATTCGATATAGGGAATAGATATAATTCCTAAGTTGCAATATTGAATATTATTTATAATCTTTGGGCATTAACTATATAAACTGGATTTAAAGGATTAAATCTGGTCATATTTGCAATAGATAACGATCTTGATATTTGAGTTTGTACTATTTTATATTTCCATTGATTTTTTTTAAACCAATTTAATGCTTCTCCTAAATTTTCTAGGGTAGCAAGGGCAATTACAATATGTCCTGTTTGATTAGTTTTATTATTAATAATATCTAATAAATTTTCTAACTCTCCACCACTACCACCAATAAAAACTCGATCAGGAGATGGTAATTGAGATATAATTTTACTGGCTAAACCTCCGACAATATTTATATTATTTACCTGAAATCTTTGGGCATTTTTTTTAATTAAAGTAAGGGCGATCGCACTTTTTTCTACAGCATACACTTGACTATTAGGCGATAAACGTGCTATTTCAATGGCAACACTTCCCGTACCAGAACCAATATCCCAAATAACCTGATTTTGTTGTAAAAATAATTCCCCTAAGATTATTAACCGGATTTCTTTTTTAGTCATTAAACCGGGGCGATCTTCAAAACTCAAAAATAAGTTATCATCAATACCCGTAAGGGGTAATTTGTCAAGAGATAATTGATTATTTTGACTATTTATTTTAATTACAATTACAATATTTAAACTAGCAAATTTATAATTATTTAGAGGAGTAACTTGATTAAAATTAATTATGTTTTGCTCATCACTACCAAGATTTTCACACAACCAAAACTCATATTCATGGGGTAGTGCTAATTGTTGATAAAGTTTGATAATTTCATCGGGATTATTCTCATAATCTGTGAGAATAGCAATTTTGTTAATTCCAGTTTTTAATGCTTTTATCAAAGGCTCAATGTCCCTTCCATGAATGCTGATAAATTTTGCATCTTGGTAAGGAATTTTAAGATGATTAAAAGCTAATTGTACACAGCTAAAGTGGGGATAAAATCTTAATTCTTCTTTAGAAAAATTTTCTAATAATAATCTACCAATTCCAAAAAATAGAGGATCTCCCGTTGCTA
>PXEJ01000322.1 GCA_003566215.1 Cyanobacteria bacterium T3Sed10_376R1m
ACGGGAGGATAAGCGTTTGGTCAAAAGTATTTCCGCTAGTAATATGACCCACCAAATTCAAGGGGTGTTTTCTATTACAGGGCAGTTGCCTCAAGAAAATTTAGGCAGGGTAGAATCAGAGATTATAAACCACATTGCCCAAATTCAAGCTAAAGGTGTCTCCAAGTCAGAATTACATCGGGTGTGTACCCTCGTGGCTAATCAGTTTATCTTTCACGGTGAAAGGCCGGGCGATCGAGCTAACCTTTATGGCTATTATTATTCACAAATGGGAAGTTTAGATCTTGCCCTTAATTATACCCATAGTATTTGTCAATTAACCGTTGATGATATTCAAGCCGCCGCTCAAAAATATCTAAATATTGAAGGTTATGGCATCGTTAGGGCAATGGACAAATAGTTTTGAGCAAAGGAGTTGAACTCCTTTTTTGTAATTTTATGTCGAGAAATTTTTAAATAAGAAAAAATGGCGATCGCAATTGATTTTGGGACAAGTAATACAGTTATCACAAAGTTTGATCCTCTCGCAGGTACAACAGAGGTCATGAAATTACCAAATATTGCCCAAAGAACTGCTATTAATTCAGAATTAATACCTAGCTTAGTTTATATTAAAAATGCACAAATATCTGATGTAATTACTGGACAAAAAGTAAGAGATCAAGGATTAGATATTAATAACAATCAACGTTTTTTTTCTAACTTTAAACGTGGTATTGGCACAAATATTCAAGGTTTTTTACCTCAATTAGATAATCAAAATATTAGTTTTGAAAAAGTAGGAGAATGGTTCTTAAATAGTATTTTACAAGAATTAAAAGAAAAACCAGATTCTTTAATTATTACTGTGCCTGTGGATAGCTTTGAAAGTTATCGAAATTGGTTAACAGAAGTGTGTGAAAAGTGGAAAATCGAACAGGTAAGAATTATTGATGAGCCTACGGCAGCGGCTTTAGGCTATGGAACAGAAGAAAATGACTTTATTTTAGTTGTGGACTTTGGGGGGGGGACTATTGATTTTTCTTTGGTACAATTAAATTTAGCTGAAAGTAAACAAGCACAGGGTTTTATCCTCAAATGGGGAGACAAAATTTTAGGTAAAAATTCTGCTCAAAAAAATAAGATTGCTAAAGTAATTGCTAAGGCTGGAATGAATTTAGGCGGTTCTGATTTAGATAACTGGCTAATGGATTATTTTAGCCATGAAAAAGATATTCCCAAATCAGCTTTAACCAATCGCTTAGACGAAAAAATTAAAATTAAATTATCATCACAAATAAATGCCGAAGAAGTTTATTTTAACGATCGCACTTTAGAAACTTACGAGTTATCCTTAGACAGAAATAAATTTGAAGAAATTCTGACCAAAAATCTTTTTTTTGAACAACTAGATAAGCTAATCAATAATGTCTTACAACAGGGAAAACGTAACGGGGTAGAAAAAGAGAATATTGAACAAATTTTGTTAGTAGGAGGTGGTAGTCAAATCCCCTCGGTACAAAGTTGGTTACAACAATATTTTAGCCCAGAAAAAATTAAGTGCGATCGCCCTTTCACCGCCATTGCCACAGGGGCATTGAAAATAGAACAAGGATTGCAAATCAAAGATTTTCTCTACCATAGCTACGGTATTCGTTATTGGAATCGTCGCCAGAATCGTCATGACTGGCATACAATCATCCCCAGTGGGCAACCTTACCCTATGGGTAATCCTATCCCCCTCCTACTCGGTGCATCGGTGGAAAATCAACCCAGTATAGAACTAATTATCGGTGAACTAGGGGAAGAAAACACGAGTACCGAGGTTTATTTTGATGGCGATCGCCTTGTAACCAAACAAGTAACCCAAGGTAATACAAAAGTACAACCTTTGAATGATAGTGATAAAGCAAGAACCATTGCCCAGTTGAACCCTGTGGGTATTCCGGGAAGCGATCGAATTAAAGTATTATTCTCCGTAGATGATCAATGTACCCTAAGAATCACCGTAGAAGATTTATTAACCAACCAAATATTGATCAATAACATATCGGTTGCTCAACTTAGCTAAGTTAGAGGAAAATGCTTATTAACCATATTCAAAACCTGATCATTGTCGATAGGTTTACAAAGAAAATCCGTAGCACCAACTATTTTGGTACGCATTCTTTCTACCACACCATCATTAGAAGTGAGAATAATAATGGGTGTATGGCGGAAAAACGATAGCTTACGGATACTAGCACATATTTCATAGCCATTAGCATTCGGCATGACCAAATCAAGGAAAATAATGTCCGGTTTTGTTGCCAACAGAGTTGCGATCGCCTTTATAGGTTCATTAATCCCCAAAAAACGATAACCGGCAGGTTTCAAAATACTAGCCATACTCTGACAAATAGTAGGACTATCATCAATACAAGCAATCAATAAAGTCTTTTCTGGTTGAATAATAGTCTCTTGGGACACCGGAGCAGGTAAATCCGCCACAGAAACAAAACTGATATAACCCTCTTGAATGTAGGGCAATAGCAAATTACCCAATTGGCTTAAATTTCTTTTTAACTGCCAAGACAAGTCCCTAACAGTATTTCTACCATTAATTAACTTAGAAAAAACTGCAAAAATTTTAGGAGAACATTTTAATTTTAACTGATCAGGGGACTTAATCACTAAAGCCTTATTGGGAGAGCGATCGCCCAATTTTGCCCCTACCCAACTCTGCCACTCTTGCCAAGCAGGAACAATTACTTTATTAGTATCAATTAAAAAAAG
>PXEJ01000259.1 GCA_003566215.1 Cyanobacteria bacterium T3Sed10_376R1m
ACCGGCTGGTTTCCCGTGATTGGTGCGGCGTGATGAAAGATCGAATTGAGTCGCAATTTTCCGCGCCGGTGGTGTTTTTGAATGGCGCTATCGGTGATGTCGGCCCCCGGACTAATTTCCGCCGCGATAACGGCCTTTGTGCCGGCGCCGGCGACGGGATCCATTCCGTGCGGGAGGTCGGTTACCGCGCGGCCACCGACGCTATCCGGGCGCTGCTGTCGATCCGGGAATGGCGCGCCGATCTTAAGCTGGGCGTCCATACGGAGGATATTTTTCTACCGTATGAGCCTTTAAAACCCTTGGCGGATGCCGAAAAGGATTTGGCGGTTTGGGAGGTGCGGCAAGATGAATGGGGCTCGCCAATGTGCGAGTATATGTATAACAAGGCGGTAATTGATGCGCATAAAAAACCGATATGCGATGGCCGCCGGTTTGCCCAAACCGCCACCACGGTCGGGCCTTTGGCAATTGTGCCGATGCCCGGGGAAATGTTTTCCGGGATTTCCCTGCGGATTCGGGCGGGTAGCCCTTTCCAATATACGCTTTGCTGCAGCGTGACCAACGGGTCGTTGTCATATCTGCCAACCCGTGAGGCGCGGCATCGCGGCGGTTATGAAACCTGGGTGGGGCGGGCTGCCGGCCCGTATCTGCTGGCGGACAATATTGACAATGCGCTGGTGGCGGAAAATCTGAAAATACTGCGTAAAATTTAAAAAAACCGTGGAATTTCTGACTGAAGCCAAAAACCGCGCGGACAACTTAATAATATGAATAAAAGAAATAGACGAATATGTATCAATGAGGACTGTGATCATTTCTATGCGTATCTTGATCCGGAGAAAATAACGGAAAATTCCATACGCGACCTGGTTGATTTATACACCAGCAACACGCAAGTCGGCCAAATACTTTTTAATGTCAATGTCCAGCGCGCGCTTTTCAACAGCAAGGCCTGGCAGACTGTGTACGATGGTTATGATCCGGCGGGAGGGGATGACCAGGAGCTTTTTCAATGGGTGTCTAACCACCGGTCAGTAGCATGGGAGCGCCGTAAGGTTCATATGCTGTGGCTGATGGCGCAAAAAGGTCTTGACCATTTCACCATCTGACTTGATCGGTGCCGAAGACAAAACGTGGAAGGCTGGCTGACCGTACGGATGAATGACTGCCATTGGGTAAACAGTAAAAATTGCAACTGGCATTCCGGTTTCTGGGAAGCCAATCCCGGTTTGAGAATTGTAACTCACCGTAATCGCCGGGGATGGGGTGAACATAGCTTGAATTTTGCGCATGAAGAAGTCCGCTCCCATTATTTGAATTTCATCAGCGAGCTGTTCGAGCGTTATGATATGGATGGCTTGGAATTGGACTGGATGCGGTTCGGATATTGCCTGCCGTACGGCAGGGAAAAAACGGGCCGGGAAGTGATTACCGGTTTCATGCGGGAAGTTCGCCGGCTTGCGGAGATTTGTTCGCAAAGGACCGGTCGTTCCGTCAAACTTGGCGTAAGAGTACCGGATAATGTTCAAACCTGTCTTTCACTGGGGTATGATGTGATTGAATGGATTAAGTCGGGTATGGTCGAACAAATTACAATTTCGGGTTTCTATGCCGATCATTGGCTTGATTTTCCGGTGGAAACCTGGCGGGCGGTCATTGATGGGCGACCTGTTGACTTGGCAGTCTGCCTGCACGCCAATATAAAAGATCCGATTTCCGGCACCGAAATGCCTGATACGGCAGATATTTATCGTGGATCCGCCGGCACGGCTTTAGCCGGCGGTGCGGATAAAATATATCTGTTCAACACCTGTTATCTTGCCGATATGATTCATTCGCCGGCGGGGAAACAAGCCGGGGACGGCAACATAACGCCCAGACTGCTCCCTACAGGCGAGCTTTCTCCGTATGATCGGCATGAAC
This sequence comes from Cyanobacteria bacterium T3Sed10_376R1m, assembly GCA_003566215.1. Lineage (GTDB taxonomy): Bacteria > Cyanobacteriota > Cyanobacteriia > Cyanobacteriales > Cyanobacteriaceae > Cyanobacterium. Next base: position 1,924 of record PXEJ01000259.1, read on the forward strand.
AAAATCCCCGCGACAATATTTTAAATGAAATCCTTTCAACCTGCGGGGAACTGGGTACCATTACCGGCAAATCCCGGCGATATATTCTTTCCAATCGTCAATTCGCCGCGCCGGGAGAACCGGAATGTCGGAAAATACCCGTTTCTTTACGTCGTTGTCCGCTTGCCGGTTATTCACGGATTGGCCAAATCATACCGTTTCGTTTCAATATAGGCCCCGGGCCGGACATGGATGAACGTGTTTTTATTTACCTGGGCTTTGATGGTGATGCCGACAAACAACCAGGCGAGGTTTTAAAAGAGGCGGAAATGTGGATGAACGGCTCTGTTTGCCGAGTGCTTGAGGACTTGCGTTGCCCGAGGCCCATTACTACTTCGTCCGTAAAAGTAATATCCTGGGAAGCCTATCGTAGTGTGGTAAATACCGGGGAGAATCTGCTCGAATACAACGCACCTGCTTCGGACGGCAATATCGTGTGGGCGGAAATAGAGATCACAAAAGCAACACCGTTTTCCAAAAATCTTTTTCAGAGTGCATGAGCATTATATATCGCTCTGATCCGATCCGGAGATACGGCGCAGGCGCCAATGATCAGATTTTCCAACCTGCCGACAAATCCGGCGCCGCCGTTGGACAATTGTCCGATCATTACCGGTATGGTATTGGCGCATAAACGACCGCTGGCCGGCTGGGCGCTGATCAGTTCGCCGTTCAGATATAATCGCACCGACGTGCCGTCATATACCCCGGCCAGGTGTACACGGCCGACGGGCGGTATCCGATTGGCGTGCGCTGAAAATACGCCGCGATCGGTGTTGACGGT
>PXEJ01000121.1 GCA_003566215.1 Cyanobacteria bacterium T3Sed10_376R1m
AAAAAACGCTATATTACTTAATATTAATTTGTTTTATTTGAGAATAATTTCTGAATTGTTAAATTAATCAGGAATACTAGGGAGTAGTTGAAAAAATGATCTTATTATGGGAGGGAGTAACGTTTTCAGTTTGGTGATTATTAATATAGTTCGATTATGGAAGTAAAACCACAAGAAATTTGGCAATTAAATCAAAAAATAGATCAACTTTATGGAATTGTAAGACAATTGGGTCATCGCATTGGTTGGGATGGTATTGAAGATTTATGTTTTACTGTACAAAGTAGCTCCAATGATTTTGAATTGGTCAATGATTTTACCGCAAGACAACAAGATTTTGAGCTTCACTCTCAAACTAGAGAAGATAAAATGATTTTTACGGAAGAATCTGTAGTTAATAATTCTACGGCTTTCCAAGAAGAAGACATTATGGAGCAAAATGATAGTCATAAAGATATTTTAGCGGATGAGCAAGAACAGACCCCTAGACGTTTTCCTATTACTGCTAATAATAATGATGATATATCCTGCGAAGATCAAGTGCAGAGATTGACAGCACAGTTAACGGCAGCTTATCATCGCATTGCTTCTTTAGAAGACCAATTATTAGCCAATCGTGATTTACGAGAAACGAGAAATAATATTTTCTATGGTAATCATTAATTCTGTTGGAGTTAATTGTAGCAGATGAGATGCGATCGCACTTCCTCCAGCACCCACTCCCTCTTTAACAAAACCGAGCTCATAGGATTGTAAACTAGAATAAATAGAATCCGAAAAATTCAACTGAGTAACACAAAGAGGGACATCTCCCACCATTTGAGCCAAATTAACCGTATCCCCAGTATCATCCTGTACCACCCAACGGGTAGTACCAACAATGACATTATCCAAATCAGCCTCAGGATAAAAGTCTCTTTTTAATCCCTTCATTAAAGCAAATACCGCTAACATTTGGGTACCTCCAGCCAACATAACCCCAGTATAACGACTAGCAGACAAGCCCACCCCAGCCACAAAAACTTGCATCGGATCCCCTAGTGCCCCTACAATCTCTAAAGGATTACTAAAAGAAGATAACCCCGCATTTTTCAAACCCTCTTGTACCACCTGCCATTTTTGTTCATGGTTACAAATAGGATGACTACTATTAACCTTTCCCTGTGCCTCAATACCCAAAGCAGTTAAAACAGCCAAAGCCGTAGTCGTGCCCCCCACCACACACTCACCTAAAACAAGGTAACTAGACGAAGCCTCTTGGGCAAGTTTGTTCCCCCAAAATAGCCCCTGTTTAAATAAACGATGAACAACATCAAGGGGCAAAGCATTCCCCGTAGTCACACATTTTGCAACCTTACCCTGCACATCAATAGCAGATACCGAAGGTTGGCAAGGTAAACCAGCATTAAAAATATACACAGGTAGATCAAACATTTCCACCACCGCCCGACTAATTATCGCCGGAGACACCCCCACATGAAGAGGAGGCAGAGGAAATTGAGGATTCTGGGTAACACCATTTACCAAAAATTCCGCATCTGCAACGGCAGTAAAAAGCCTAGATTCAGGAGTAGCTCCTGCGGCTGAAATGCCTTCAATTAAACCCGTATTAGTAAATCCTAAAGTACAAGTAAAAATCGGCTTCGTACCATAATATTTGTTGAGCCATTTTTCACCCTTAAGGATACTGTTATATATTCTAATGTTTGAGGTAGGGTAGTTCAAAATTTAACAGTTTATAGATAATAGTGGGGATTAACAATTATCCACCACCAAATTATTCTTTGGCAAACCTAAGGTTAATTACTAATACTTAAAATCCATGTACCAACATTTAAGCGAATAGGAATTTGCCCAGCAGTCATCATCTGTCCTTGAAAATAGAAAGTACCACCATTCCGAGGATTATAAACGTTAGACATCACAATTTCCACCGCACGACTTTCTAACAAAGGTTCCTCTAAATCAAGTTCGATAATACGACTTTCTTCATCCCAAATAACCTCCCTCAAAGCCAAAGGTCTGTTATTAATCCTAACTTCAATTCGGTCCACATCAAATCTACCCTCATAATAATCAGGGTAAATAACGTATAACTTAGATACTCCCTCAGTTAACTTTCTACCCGGAATTCTGAGGCGATAACGATCCCAATTTCCTGCTTTTCCACCAAAATCTAAATGGTAGTTAAGGATATTTTCACGATCAACACCACTAAAAATCGTCAACCCAGGGTTACTCTGTGCCATGGCAAACAAAGGTACACCGATCAATAAGGTGCTAGAAATAGCCAAGGTGGTGATTAATCGTTTACTAATTGACTTAAGGGGAATCATATTAATTTACTATATGGTTGGAAAATAATTTATTTAGTTTGCTAACTTTTACTTTAACAAACTATATCCCATGACGACAGATAGATGGTGTTTTGTTCCATGATTTAGTGGTAAACCTGTCCATCGGGCATAATGGCGGCATCAAAAATGACTGACATGGTATTAGCACTACTCAAATCAGCCCCAATAAGATTAGCATTAGTCATATCAGAGGAAGTAAGATTAGTTCGGGCAAAAAAGACTTCCATCAAAGAAGCATTGCGCAAAATTGCACCATAGAGGTTTGAGCGACTAAAGTCCGCACGATTCATTCGAGCAAAGGTCATGTTAGCTTGAACTAAATTGGCTCGGATAAACTTAGCTTCTGGCATAGATGCACTATCCATATTTACCATGGTA
>PXEJ01000041.1 GCA_003566215.1 Cyanobacteria bacterium T3Sed10_376R1m
AAAATTTCGCTTATGAGGGTCATTTTCTCCACCAAAAACCGAACGAAAATCCCTTTCCGTTGATTCATAAACCTGACTAAAATGACTAGGGATTGTTTTGACAGGTAATAATTGTAAGTCCCTTAAACCATCATCTAATATGGTGTTACCATCAAACTCTGAATGATTATTTAAACGATCTAAAGCTAGCATTAACATGGGGGCAATTTCGATTGTGCCATAGGTATCACTACCAGCTAAAACCTCTCGCCAAAAATCATCTTCAGGATGAGGAGGATGAGCAAAAATTCGATTTGTAGAAGTACCTAAAGAAACATCTGTCAATAAACAAAAAAATCTAGCTCTAGCCCCTTGTACTACCAAAAATTTACCCACCCTCATATCCTCCACAGAAATATCAGGATGTAATCTTACTTCTAATCCTTCGCTTAATGATCCTTGAATAACTGATCCTAAAGGTTTATTTAAACTCATAATCTTCTCACCATTAATCCATTTTATTATATTCGCCTTCGTTTAAAAAGTTTTTTTGATTAAGCTAGGATATGGGTTGTTAAGCTTAATAATATAAAAATTTTGATTATGGAAATTGACAACTTAGTCAACCAGTATCTGGATAAAAATGACCCATCAGGATGGTTTGAGGTATTGTACACCCAAGCTAATCATGATCCGACTCAAGTTCCTTGGGCAACCCTAGAACCCACTCCCCAGCTAATACAATGGTTACAAAAAAATAAACCTTCGACCTCGATAAACAATAAACCCCGTGCAGTTGTCGTCGGTTGTGGATTGGGAGATGATGCTCAGGCTTTAGCAAACTCAGGTTATGATGTTACGGCTTTTGATATTTCTACTACGGCTATTAACTGGTGTGAGCAACGTTTTCCTGATTTTTTGGTTAACTATCTTACTGCGGATTTATTGGCACTGCCCCAAGATTGGCAAGGAAAATTTGATTTTGTTTGGGAATGTCGCACTATTCAAGCCCTGCCTCTAAATATTCGAGGAAAAGTTATAAGTGCGATCGCATCTCTCCTCAAACCTAATGGTAAATTATTACTACTTACCCATTTTCAGGATAACGAAAAAGAACTATCTGGACCCCCTTGGGCATTATCCCCAAAGGATTTAGAAAAGTTTATTCAACAGGGATTAAGGGAAAAATATCGCACCACAACACCCCATAACAGTAAACCAATAAATATTGCTTGTGTTGAATATGTAAATTACTACTCCGACAACTCAACAACCACGGGAGCATGATCACTCGGTTTAACTAACTTGCGAGGCTCAATATCAATATAACAACTATTAGCTTTAGGAAATAATAACTGACTTAAATAAATATGATCAATGCGCCAACCTCGATTTTTGGCAAAACCTCCCTGACGATAATCCCACCAACTAAAATGTCCTTCTTCGGGGTGAAAATGACGAAAAATATCCTTTAATCCTAAATCCAAAATTTCTTTTAAGGCTTGACGTTCCACGGGGGAAGCCATAACATGATTTTCTCTTCCTTCTGGTTTATAAATGTCCTTATCTTCTAGGGCAATATTAAAATCTCCACATACTAATAAGTTAGTATTTTTTACTTCAATTGCTGTTAAATAAGCCTTTAAAAGTTTAAGCCATTTTAACTTATATTCATATTTTTCTGAACCTAGAGAATTGCCATTAGGGACATAAAGATTAACTATCCTAATGTTGTTAATTACACCACTAACAACTCTTTTTTGATCATCTAAATCACCAACTAAATCAGGATCTAAAATTCCTCCAAACCCATAATCAATAGTATCTAAGGGCTTTTTACTAAAAATAGCAACTCCGTTATAGGCTTTTTGCCCATGAATATAAACATGATAACCAAGATCAAGAAAATTTTGTATAGGAAAATCTTGATCAATTACCTTTGTTTCTTGTAAACATAAAACATCAATATTTTGAGCAATTAACCATTCTTTAACATGGTCTTTTCGGGTACGAATTGAATTAACATTCCATGTTGCAATTTTCATTATAATTTCTTTATTTTCTGAATCTTTGACTAATACCAAATCCTGTTTAGATAGTATATCTATTTACTGGAAATCACTAGGGTTGATGATAGTTCTTAGTTTACTTTTAGTTTAGGATTTGGTATAAAACAAAATAAATATTTCAAAATTAATTATTTATTGAGCTAATTATAAATAATCAAGGGAAGTTAAAAATGGATTCAATTGCCCATTATCAACGGTCAATTATCGATTATTCGTCTCTATTTTCAGTTAGGTGATAAGGAGAAAAACTATCATAAGTTAAACTAGACTTACGGTGTTTTTGAATATCTTCCCGAATTTGGTCTAAATCAATATAACGATCTGCTACATTAATAAGACTATCACTGGTCATCGATCGCAAACTAACCACTTCAATTCTAGCCCCACGATAGCTAACAGCATCTACCGCATAAGCTAAATCACCATCGCCACTAACTAAGACGGCAGTATCATAAGAGCCAACCAAAGCCATTAAATCCACGGCAATTTCTACATCTAAGTTCGCTTTTTTTGAACCATCGGGCAATTGTACCAAATCCTTGGCAATAACTCGATAACCATTGCGTCTCATCCAGAGTAAAAAACCCTGTTGTTTCTCATTAGTACGGTCAACTCCTGTGTAAAAAAAAGCTCTTAATAATTTTGCTCCTGCAGTTAAACGGTACAAAAGTTTTGTATAATCAA
>PXEJ01000116.1 GCA_003566215.1 Cyanobacteria bacterium T3Sed10_376R1m
AAGATTAATATATTATTGGATGAAAACTAATATGCCAATTTATAAACTTGAAGGACAAAAAATTGTAGAGCTTCAACATACAACTTTCTCAGAAGAAAAAATCAAAGAAGCACAAGACCTACAACAATTCATAATTAACTCCATAGAAACTATTGAGAAAAACTTATTTGTTCTTAGTAGTGAATTTGGAGATTGGGAAGACAGTAAAAGACGTATTGACATTCTATGTCTTGATAAAAATGCAAATTTAGTAGTAGTTGAATTAAAAAGAACAGAAGATGGAGGGCATATGGAATTGCAGTCAATTCGTTATGCAGCGATGGTCGCCAATATGACTTTTGAAAAAGCAGTCAAGGCATTTCAACATTACATTGACAAAAATAATTTAGACATAGAAAATCCTGAAGAAGCAATATTAAACTTTCTTGAATGGGATGAGGTCAATGAAGAAAAATTTGCCAATGATGTCAGAATAATATTAGTATCAGCAGATTTTTCAAAAGAAATAACCACTTCAGTCTTATGGCTTATTGAAAGAGATATTGATATAAAATGTATCAGAATTAAGCCACAAAAAGACGGTAGTGATTTATACTTTGATATACAGCAAATTATACCTCTTCCAGAAGCAACAGATTACCAAGTAAAGTTCAAGGAAAAAATAGCCGAACAAAGACAAGCAAGAAGAGAAAATAGTAGAGATTATTCAAAATTTGATGTTACTATCAATAGTCAAACGAGAACTAACTTAAATAAACGCCAAACTATGCACTTAGTAATAAGTGAAAGTATCAAATCTGGAATAAATCCGCAAGAATTAATGAAAATAACAGGAGAAAAAAAATGGATTTGGATTGAAAAGAAATGTCGTTCAAAAACAGATTTTGAGAAAGAGGTAGTAAAAAATGTAGATAATTACGATGAGCGTAGATGGTTTAACAAAGATGACGAACTTTTAATTTATGATGATAAAACCTACGCCTTTAGTAATCAACAAGGGAGAGAAACTTATAGCTTAGTCCAAAATATTTTTAACCAATATTCTCAATTAAATGGTCAAATTAAAAAAAACGAGTCATAAATTTCAAACTAAAAATATTTAGTCCATAGATTGCCTTAATTTGAACTCAAATTTGATTTAGGCTTTGCAATAATAAATATAACGATAATTTAAACAGTAATTTTCAAAAAATTGCTAGTTTTTTTTGTATTTAAAACTAATTTTAAAAAGCAGTAAATATTTCACTCACATATAAAAATTCTATTTTAAAGTTATATTAAATGCAATTAGAATTATAAGTGTTTCTTAGATAATTATTTAAAAGACCATGAAACAGGAAAAATATTGTCCTAAATGTGGATACAAAAATGATTTGGATTCTCTATTTTGTATAGCATGCGGAAACAAACTATCCTCGCTTCACACCAATATTGAATGGGAAAATATCGAAAAAGAACAAGGGATAGCCCCAATTGAGGACATATCGAAAAAAAACTGTATTTGTCCAGTTTGTGGAAAAGATGACAAAATACAAAAAGTGAGTTCCGTAATAGCGCAGTATGACTCACAGTTTAAAAGCAATTCAAAAGCTAGTGGGACATTAAATTCTACAACGTCTAGCCATGGATTTAGTACACCTTTTCTGAGTAACGGTCAAATTTATTACAATACAAGCATAAGTAATACTGAAGGTGTAATAGCATATAATTCAAGTGAGAGTGGAGTTCAAACAAATCAATTGGTAAAAATGCTTAAACAATTACCATCAGTAATATATCAAGAGCCACCACGTCCAGTAAGACCAGAAAAAGCTGTTTCAGAGGCTATTCAAAGAGATATTTTAGATCTTCATCCAGATATTGATTCTCAAATATACACTGAATTGAAGTTTCATTTAATAAATTTATGCAAAAATAAATATCTTATTATAGGAGTTATACTCTTAGGCACGAGTTTCTTCATATTAGGAATTATAGATGGTATAGATATAGCAGGGTCTTTTGTAATAGCTTGTTTTTTTGTTTTGACGTTAGTTTTCCTTTTTTCTATCTTTTATATTCCATTATTTATTGTATTTCTTAGTATAAAGCACGCTAAAAAAAGACAGGATATATACAATAGTAGACAACTAATCAAAGAACGAAAAAAAGATGAATATGATCAAATCTACAAAACACAACAAGAAATGTGCAAAAATTATAGCGATAATCTTACAGAGTTAAGAAAAAAATCACGAGAAAAAGAAAAGTATATCAAAAATAAATTTAAAAAAACTTATTATTGTTACAGAGATGATGTAATATTTGAACCTGGTTTCAATGATTTTGGTAGATTGAGTAATTTAGAAAGTATTAGAGACTATTATTTAAAAAACTATCAAGATGATTAAACATATTGCAAGAGTACTATTTTTTAATCAACCTGATTCGATTAAGGTAACATAAACATTACTATCTATAGAACCCATTTGGTATCTAGTAGAATATTGAGAGGAACAAATTGATAAATGGTTTTTAAATTACTAAAACGGATTATAAAATTTTGAGCAATCATACCTTAGTATTAAGCAAAATAATATGAAAAAGGTGATTGTTTACATAGTATGATGATAACATCATATTCTTTTAGCAAGTTTTTTATCCAGAAAAATTAGTAATTTTATCGACAAAAATGTTTAAAAATTATAGGAGTAATAGTGTTTGTAAAATCATTCAAATCGGATTACTCTC
>PXEJ01000029.1 GCA_003566215.1 Cyanobacteria bacterium T3Sed10_376R1m
GATACTTAAAAGGTATTTTATCCTATACTGAAGATGCTGTCGTGTCATCTGACTTTATCAGTGATCCTCACTCTAGTATTTTTGATGCTAACGCAGGAATGGAATTAAACTCTAATTTCTTTAAAGTTGTGTCATGGTATGACAACGAATGGGGCTATTCTAATCGCATGATTGACCTGATTTTACACATGAGTAAATCTTGATTTTGTAAAGAAAATTAACAAAATAGCCAAATTTGACATATTGTCTTTTGACATCAACCCCTTAAGCTAAGGACAATTGGAAAGGAAACACACAAACCCATTAAAAACATAATGAAAAAAATCTTTAGCTTAATTTTATTATTAATGACATTAGTTAGTTTTACCTTTTCTAGTCCCGCTTTAGCAGGAGATATTGCAAAAGGAGCAACTATTTTTTCTGCGAATTGTGCATCTTGTCACATGGGAGGAAGAAATGTGGTCAATGGAGCTAAAACTTTACAAAAAGAAGACTTAGAAAAATATGATATGTATTCCTTAGAAAAAATTATCACTCAAATTAACAAAGGTAAGGCTGCGATGCCTTCATTTTTGGGACGTTTAGATGATACTCAAATTGAAGATGTTGCTACCTATGTCTTGTCTCAAGCAGAGAAAGGTTGGTAATAATTGACAGTTAAAAATCGATAACTTTTACTCTATAAGGGCGAAACCTCGCCCCTTTAAAAACTTTATTTTTGTTATTTTCCATGAAAGTTTTTGTTTATGGTACGCTAAAACCTCATAAAAAAAATTATCATTTATACTGTGCAGGAAAAACGATCAAAGAAGAAAAATGTTGGACTTATGGCACAATATATCATCTTTCTTTAGGTTATCCAGCTATGATAAAAAGTGATAGTAAAGTACATGGATATTTACTCACGTTTCCCGACGACAAGGAATTAGCTAATCTTGATAAGTTAGAGGGCTATCAAGAAGGTAGAAATCCTCAATTAAATGATTATCAGAGAGAAAAAATAACTGTTTATGATGATAAAAATAATCCTATAGAAGAAAAAGTTTGGGCTTATTTTATGGATAAGGAAAAAATTGACTATTTTCAAGGAAAATTAATTGAGGTTTACTGAAAAAGTATAGAATGGTTTCTAATATAAAAACCATGAAGATTCTATTAGTTTGCTAAATTGGAAGGACAGGACTTGAATTTTATTATTTTGATCAAAAGACTTATAAAATTAATAATATTAAGACAGTTTACTTTGAACAATAAATAACTATGATTACTTGTCCTCATTGTCAACACGAAAATCCCGATGGAGCAACGGTATGCGAACTTTGTTTTACTCCTTTACCTGTTACCTCTTCTTTAGAAAAGTGTCCTAATTGTGGAGCGGATGTTCCCCCTAATGCGACTTTTTGCGGTGAATGTGGCTTTAATTTAGTCCCGCCTTTAGAAAACCAAGGGGATGTGAATGAGGATGATTTATTGGACGATGTTTCTGTTATAAAAAATGAAACTCAAATACAGATACCTTCTGGGACTTTACTTCATGTACAGACAGATTTAATTATTGAGTTGTCTTCTGATTTGCCTGTTATTCATCTGGGAAAACCCAATGATACTATTCCTCCAGATATTGATGTGTCTGGTTTTCCTGATTCCCAAATTGTTTCTCGCATTCATGCTGATATTCGCCAAGAGGCTGGAAATTTTTACCTTGAGGATACGGGCAGTGCTAATGGTACTTATGTGAATCATATCCCTTTACAAAAGGGCAGTCGTCATCTTTTGCGAAATGGCGATCGCATTGCCCTCGGCAAGGAGGATAAAGTTAGTTTTATTTTTAAAGTAGATTAAACAAATTTTTGACAAGGGGATTTTCACCCCTTAGGGCACTAATTCTTTTAAACTGAGGGAAATTTTTGCCCCAATGCCTTGTATCCAATTCTCATCTTGCTTCGTGTAACTACGGGGTACATTACTAGCAACCATCATCACCCCACAATCATTTAAAGGGAGGCAAATTAGACCTTGTATATTTTCAGGAAAATAATTAAACTCTATTTTTCCGGGGTAGTGTTTTAAGTCAACTAGATAAACAGGTTTTTGGGTTTTAATGACTCGCTCCACAATTTGCCCCACTTTTAGCTCCTTTTCTTTACCTAAAATACCTCTTCTTAAAAGAATTTTTTCTTGATAGTAAATAATAATAGATTTACTAATAGTATTATTAAGAATTAAATGACTAGCCCAAGCTAGTTCTGTTTTAATATTCTGGTCTAAATCTTCATCTAATTCAAAACCATTTTCTCCTTCTAGGACTACGCTTTGGGGAGGTTCTGAATTAATTTGTCTAGCTAAAATGCTAGTCAATAACAACATTGCACAAAGTAAAATACCCAGTGCATCTGACCTTGCTTGAGAATCAAGCAGAGTAGGGGTAACTAGACGATTAACCATCAACAAAGTACCCCCAAAAATACCAGCAATAAGGGGTAAATTTTTTAGCAGTTGATTTTCCGTTGATTTTACTTTTTCTGCCATTTTTTGTCTAGTTTAATTATGTGAAAAAACCTGAGAATAAAATAGTTTTATGAACTAATAAAAATAATATTAGATGTTAGTCTTTGAGCAACTAACTCAGGGAGGAAAAACTATTATTAATTCTCAATGATTAATTCGTGTTAGGAACTCTTTTTTCACCCGGTTCAAGAATACGTTGGAATAAATAGCCCGTACC
>PXEJ01000088.1 GCA_003566215.1 Cyanobacteria bacterium T3Sed10_376R1m
CTCGCCGATCTGGTAGAGCAGTGTTTGTTCGGGTTGGTGGCGCTGGAACCCAACACTACCCATGCCCAGACTGCCCGCTCCCCGCCCTTGACAGCCGTACGTAATTGCGTACCATATCGGTGCTTCCTTTCGGCACCCGGTCGATATATTCGGCTGGGTGCACGACTGAAAGTGCAACGTGGGATGCGGTGTTGCATTGGGGTACACTTACTTATGCAATACTTCTGATTGCATTAGAAGATCATCGGTCGTGCGTCGTTCGTCATGGCGCCGACGGAACTGAGCTGCGGGTTCCCGAATGTATATTTGAGCCCATCAGGGTCGATGGAAAACCGCGCCAGGGAGTGGGACGTTTCTATCCATACAGGATAGACATTTTTTGTTTGCCGACTGCAATACCAGAAAATCGGCCTGCGCATGGGGCACCAACGCTTGGTAAATATCAACCCAAATAAAGAGGGGCTGGCCAGCATGTTCAATAAGCATGAATCCGGAAATTCTCTGTATCTCGTCTTCATCCTGGGCTGTATTTTGCCGCTAGTCGGCAATGCGGACTACAACCCGGATTACGTCGTCGAAACGATATACGAGGCCGATTTCGACGACGCGGACACCCAGGCTGCCTGGACCGGCAACACCCTGAATGGAGCGTTCAACTGGGACTACGGCTGTCCGCGTCAACCAGGGGGCACACTGAGCTGTGACTATGCCTGGTTCGACAGCGATGCAGCCGGCTCCGCCGCCGGGCGTTTACGCGCTCGTCTGGAATCTCCCGTCATCTCGGCTCCGTCGGCGACCGGCTTTCGGCTGTTTGTGGAATACGATCATATGTATCGGGCTATCGGTGCTCAGACCGGGTCCGTGGCCATTCTCAACAACGGAACCTGGGAAACTATCCGGCTTTACAACACCACGCAAGGAAGTGTCCCGGCTACCGGCATCAACGCGTGGGATGAACTGTCCGGAGTAAATGCGGAAGAGGGTTTTCAGGTTGGTTTCGACTTCGACGACAACGGTACCTGGGGGTGGTACTGGTATATCTCCAATGTGCGTGTTCAGGCGCTGGCCAACATTCCCGGACTGTCGATTGCCTTTTCGCAAGACTCGATCGTTGTGGGCGAATCAGTGGTCCTGACCTTGTCCGTCGACAACACCAGCAACCCAATTGCCATGGACGATCTGGCACTTTCAATTCCCCTCCCGGAACAGCTGGAACCTGATACGGCCAATCCTCCAAGCTCCGATTGTGCCGCCGGCAATCTCGACCTGGTGGACATCGGTGGCACCACGACGATTGTGTGGGAAGACGGCTCCATGGCTGCAGAATCCACGTGCCAGCTTCAGGTTCAACTGCAAGGCATCGAGGCAGCCCAGGTCGAGTTGTCGGGAGTTCTGGAAAGTCCCGTCGGCGACTCCGAACCCGCCGAGGCCAGCCTGGAAATTCTGGTGCCTCGAACCATTGGCGGCCAGGTGAGCGGCCTGGGGGCAGCCAGCGTGGTACTCGATATCAATGCGCAGGAATCGCTTGAGATTTCGACCAATGGCACCTTCCAGTTCGATACAACTCTGGTCGACGATGACAGCTATGAGGTCACGGTTCTGGACCAGCCCATTGGTCAAACCTGTGTGATCGAAAACGGGCAAGGCACTGTGGCCGGGGCGGACGTCACCGACATTGATGTCGAATGCAGCACCAATACCTACACGATTGGGGGCACGGTTTTCGGGCTGGAGGGCAGCGGCTTCGAACTGTCCCTCAATGGCGACATCGAGATCCTGCAGATTGCAGACAACGGCGCGTTCCAGTTCAATACGGAACTTGAATTTGGCACCGTTTTCACCGTAACGATAGAGAGCGCTCCGACCGGTCCCAGCCAGACCTGCACCGTCGACGGCGGTACTGGCACAGTGGGTGCCGGCGACCTGACCGATATCGAAGTCACTTGCAGCACCGATACCTTCACCATCGGCGGAACGGTCAGTGGTCTGGAAGGCGAGGGCCTGGTCCTGCAGAGCAATGGCGGTGATGATCTGTCCATCGGGGCCGATGGCGGCTTCACCTTCGCTACCCCGCTGGCCGACCTGAGCGACTACGAGGTTACTGTCCTGACCCAGCCCGACGAGCCTGTGCAGACCTGCACGGTGGCCAATGCCGATGGCTCGCTCGCCGGCGACGATGTTGACAATGTCGAAGTCACCTGCAGCACCGATACTTTCACGATCGGCGGCACGGTCAGTGGTTTGGAAGGCGAGGGCCTGGTCTTGCAGAACAATGGTGGTGATGACCTGCCCATCGGGGCCGATGGCGGCTTCACCTTCGCTACACCGTTGGCCGACCTGAGCGACTACGAGGTTACTGTCCTGACCCAGCCCGACGAGCCTGTGCAGACCTGCACGGTAGCCAATGCTACCGGCACCCTGGCCGGTGATGACGTTGACGATGTCGAAGTCACTTGCAGCACCGATACCTTCACCATCGGCGGCAGTGTCAGTGGATTGGAAGGCGAAGGCCTGGTTTTGCAGAACAACGGTGGTGATGATCTGTCCATCGGTGCCGATGGCGGCTTCACCTTCGCCACCCCGCTGGCCGACCTGAGCGACTACGAAGTTACCGTCCTGACCCAACCCACCAATCCGAATCAGACCTGCGAGGTTGCCGATGGGTCGGGCACACTGCAAGGTGAAGATGTGGTTGACGTGGCCGTAACCTGCACCACACC